>NZ_JBEYXK010000006.1:0-183814 GCF_040645035.1 Streptomyces sp. NPDC046876
GTCGCAAGACCCTGGAACACACGCGCCACGATCAGCATCTCAGGACTGCTCGCCAGACCACCCGCCAACGACGACAGACCCAGCACCGCCAGACCGACCAGGAACAGCCGCCGCCGACCGAACAGATCCGCAACCCGCCCGAACAGCAACGTGAAACCCGCCGCGCACAACGCGAACGACGTCGCGATCCACTGCAGGTTCGACAACGAGAACCCCAGCCCGTCACCGATCACCGGCAACGCCACGTTCAGGATCGAGAAGTCCACCGCCAGCATGAACTGCGCCACCAGCAGCACCACCAGCACCAACTTCAAACGCCCGTCCAAACGAACCGGGCCCTCCCCCACACCCTCCGCAACCCGAGCACCCTCGACAACCGACATCGCCAGACTTCCTTTCACACACACTTGAACGGAGGCCCTCCCGCAGGGAAGGCCGGTACTTGGGGGTGGAGGCGCGCTCAGGCGCGGGCCTCCTCCGAGGCGCGGCGGCCCAGTTCCTCGGACAGTTCCTGCCAGTCCCGGGCGCACTGGGCGGCCGCGGCGGCCGCGGTCTCGGCCCGGTACGGGGGGACCGAGGCGACGATCCGCTCCCAGTGGCGGAGCCCGCTCACGTGGAGGTCGAGCATCCGCAACAGGAGCCGGCCCGCTTCGCTCAGCCTGAGCAGGGGGTCCTTGCACAGGCCGGCGACCAGGGCGGGCAGCGGTGTGCCGCGTCCGGGGGCCGGGCCCCGGCTCGGGGCCCGGCCCGGTCCCGGGGTCGCGGGCCCGACGGGGGGCGGGCCCGCGGTGGTCCCGGGACGGCGCTGGGCGGCGGGCACGGGGTCCGCCCCTTCGCCGATCCGGCGTCGGACGTCCCGTACGGTCGACGGCGCTATGCCCGCCTCCCGGGCGATCTCCCGCAGCGAGGCGGTGGGCCGCCCCGCGAGCAGCCGGGCGGCTGCCTCTCGGCCGCGCGCCGGGTCGGACGGCCGTATCCGGCCGTCCTGGCCGACGCGTCCCGGCGGCTCGGCCTCCGGAGCCTCTCGGCGGCGGAGGGCCGCGACGGTCTTGGCCGCCAGTCCGGTCCGGCGCGCGATGCCGCGGTCGGACCAGTCGGGGTGGGAGCGCAGGATCCGTATCGCCGCGGCGGTCCGCTCGGCGTGGCTGAGCGGCAGCCCGTGGCTGATGTTGGCCTCCACCGAGAGGACGAACGCGTCTTCGGCGCTGCCGTCGAAGTACGTCACGGCCACCGTGGGCTGCCCGCGCAGTACGGCGGCCCGCAGCCGGTGCGTCCCGTCGATGACCCTCATGGACGGACGGTGCACGAGCAGTGGCGGAAGGGCCCGGCCGGACTGGGCGAGGGCTTGTGCGTGGCTCTCGTCCATCTGGACGGTGCGCGGGGAGTCGGCGCTGTGCAGTGCGCCGACGGGGACTTCGGTCACGGCGGCGGGGGTGTCCGCCGTGGACACCGCGTGGACCGTGTGGGGGGCGGTCCGCTTGCTCGGGCGGTGTGTGGGGTGCATGTGGTTCACCTCCTTCCGTGCGCTCGGTGGCCGGGACGTCGCGGCGTTCGTTCGACGACTCCGGGGAAGAAATTACGTAACTACTGTTCGGTAACCAGCGATGGCGGCGAAGCCCGGCGCAATTTCGGCAACTCGCCGCAGTGGCCCGGGGCCGGGGTGGGCGACCGGGGAAGTTCAGCGGTCGCCCACCGCGGGGCGGCTCAGACCCCCACGAGCTGCTGCGTTCCGACGAACTCACGCAGCCAGGAGAGGAATTCAGGCCCGAGGTCGTCGCGTTCGCAGGCGAGCCGGACGGTCGCACGCAGGTACTCGGCCCGGTCCCCGGTGTCGTAGCGCCGGCCCTCGAAGACGACGCCGTGTACGGGCCGGCCCGCCTCGACGAGGGCGCGCAGGGCGTCCGTCAGCTGGATCTCGCCGCCGCGCCCGGGCTCGGTGGCCCGCAGGACGTCGAAGACCTCGGGGTCGAGGAGGTAGCGGCCGATGATGGCGAGGCTGCTCGGCGCGGTGCCGGGCGCCGGCTTCTCCACGAGGTCGGTGATGCGCAGGCCGGCTCCGGCGCCGGCCCCCGAGCGGTCCACCGCAGCGCATCCGTACTGGTGGATCACCTCCGGCTCCACCTCCATGAGGGCGACGACGCTGCCGCCGTGCCGCTCCCGGACCTCGGCCATACGGGACAGCAGCGGGTCGCGGGGGTCGATTAGGTCATCGGCCAGGAGTACGGCGAACGGCTCCTGGCCGACGTGCGGCGCGGCGCACAGGACCGCGTGCCCGAGCCCCTTGGGGTCGCGCTGGCGCACGTAGTGGATGTCGGCGAGCTCGGTGGAGGCGCAGACGCTGTCGAGCTTGTCCTGGTCGCCGCGGCGCTGGAGGGCCTCCTCCAGCTCGTAGTTGCGGTCGAAGTGGTCCTCCAGGGCCCGCTTGTTGCGGCCGGTGACCATGAGGATGTCGGACAGGCCGGCCGCGACCGCCTCCTCCACCACGTACTGGATGGCCGGCTTGTCGACGACCGGCAGCATTTCCTTCGGGGTCGCTTTGGTCAGCGGCAGAAAACGCGTACCGAGACCGGCGGCGGGGACGACTGCCTTCGTGATCCGGTGAGATGAGGAATTCATGCCACCGAGGCTATGCGTGACGTTCCTCCTTCGACCTGAATCGCCCTCACCTCAGGCCGAATTAGGCATTTTCATTTCCGGCCGGGGCGTCCCCGCACGGGCCGCAGCCTGCCGCCGGGGACGCAATGCCGCGGCAGATCACCCGCCACAGTTCCCGCAGTTCGCCCACGGCCGCACCAGGCCGGCGGATCCGGCCGTGGCGCACGCGCGCGACCGTGCCGCCCACCAGGTGCGACAGCAGCAGCACGACCGGGCGCGGGTCGGCGTCGGTCCGCAGCCGGCCCTCGCCCCTCGCCCGGTCGAGCAGGGCCGCCGCCTCCGGCAGCCAGCAGCCGTACCACTCGGGGCCGGCCCCGGACCCGGCCCGCTCCTGGGTCAGCCGTGCCGTGGCCCGTACGACCGCGTCCGTCTCGATGAGGGAACCCAGGGCGGCGACGAGCGCGGCGAGGGTGTCCAGCGCCGGGCCGCCGCGCGCCATGACGCGCTCGACCACTGCGCGGGTGGCGGCCCGGCCCGACTCCTCGACGACCGAGGCCAGTTCCGCCTTGGACGAGAAATGAAAAGTGAGTGCACCCACCGATGCTCCGGCGGAGCGGCTCAGCCGCGTGAACGACGTTCCTTCGTATCCATTGCGGTCGAATTCGACCCCGGCCACCGCGATCAGGTGTTTCCGGGTGAGCATTCCGCGCTCTTGCTTTACCAATGCACTCTCACTGACGTCCAGGTCGTTCCCGACTCGCCGGGCATAAGGGCCCGCGAGGCGGCCCCAGCCTTATCCGGGCACCGCGGCCGCACAACGCGGACTTGGCGAAGAAGGGGCCCCCGCCCCTGCGCCGCCCGGGGCGCCGGCCGCCCCGGCTTCCAACGTGCCCAAGTCGCGGGACGGGCGCCACCCCTGCGCTAGAAAAAAAACGAACGTTCTGTATTCTGGCTGGAGTTCGCCGCCGTACACCGGCGCCCGCGTTGAAGGGGGAGAGATGACGGCAGACACACGGCCCAGAGCCCTGGTCTCCATGAACACCGCGCTGGACGGGTACACGGAACGCCTCTTCGGCCACTTACCGCGGGCCGACCAGCGACGCTGGGCGCAGGCCTACCTCCAAGGGCTGCTGACCACGCCGGGCAAGAAGTCCGTGCGCCGGCTCGCCGCCTCCGTCACCGCTTCGCCCACGGCCTCCCAGTCCCTGCAGCAGTTCATCAACGCCAGCCCCTGGGAATGGGACCCGGCCCGCCTGGAACTGCTGCACTGGGTCGAGGAACGCCACCCGGTCCACGCCTGGACCATCGGCCAGGCGGTCCTGCCGAAGCGCGGTGAGCACTCGGTCGGCGTGCACCGCCGCTTCGACCCCGCCGCCGGACGGACCGTCAACGGCCAGCTCGGCCTCGGCCTGTTCCTGTCCCTGGGCGGGACGAGCGTTCCCGTCGACTGGCGGCTCATGCTGCCCGAAGCGTGGACGGACGACCCCGACCAGCGCCGTCGGGCACGGATCGCCCCCGGGATCGCACACCGGCCGCCGGAGGCCCTCATCCTCGAACTCGTCGAGTCGGTCGCCGCGCACACCACGACGGCCCACGCCCCCGTGGTCGCCGACCTGAGCCGGCTGACCGGCGCCGCCGCGCTGCTGGGCGCGCTCGCCCGACGCGGCCACGACTTCCTGGTCTCCGTCCCGCCCACCCTCACCGTCAGGGCGGCGGGGCTCGCCCCCGGGCGCGGTGACGCGGGCCGGGCGGCGGGGCACGAGAGCACCGCGGGCGACCTCGCCCGCCTCGGCAACACCCGCCACCCGTACACGGCGGTACTCACCGGCCCCGCCGCACGGGCGCAGCCGATGCGGATCCAATCGGGCCTGGTCCGGGTACCGGGCGCCGAGACGGGCACCCCGGCGACGGGGTGCGGGGCCTACCGCCTGTTCGGCGAGCGCCGCCCGGGGCCCGGCCGCCGGGGCGGCCCGGTGTGGATCACCAACATGACGGAGCACCGGATGGACGACCTGCTGTACCTGGCCAGGCAGTCCACCGAGGCCGGGCGGGTACTGGGGACCCTGGCGGAGGACTTCGGCCTCCTCGACTTCGCGGGCCGCTCCTTCCCCGGCTGGCACCACCACATGACCCTGGTGTCCGCCGCGTACGCCTACAAGAGCGTCCCCTCCCTGCGGGACCGCCAGACCCGCCCGGGCCTGCCCGCGGCCTATCCGGCGGCGCTCGGATCCCGCCGGTCGGCCTGAGAGCCGCTGCCGGTCGTCCGCTGTCCGCTGCCGGCTGTCCGCCGCCCGCGCCCGGGGGTGCTGACTCGAAGCCCCTCCGGGCGCGGGCCCGGTCGAAGCCGGTCCGGCCGGGCCGGGCCGGACGGGCGTCAGGCGCGGATGAGGGAGAGGACCTCGTCGCGGACCCCGGCCAGCGTCGCCTCGTCACGGGCCTCCACGTTCAGGCGCAGCAGCGGCTCCGTGTTCGAGGCGCGGACGTTGAACCACCAGTCCTTGCCCGTCGCGGTCAGGCCGTCCAGCTCGTCCAGGGTGACGTCCTCTCGGGCCGCGAACTCCTCCTTCACCGCCGCCAGACGGGCCGCCTGGTCTGCCACCGTCGAGTTGATCTCACCCGAACCCGCGTAGCGGTCGTACGAGGCGACCAGGGCGGACAGCGGGCCGTCCTGGCCGCCGAGGGCCGCCAGGACGTGGAGCGCGGCGAGCATGCCGGTGTCCGCGTTCCAGAAGTCCTTGAAGTAGTAGTGCGCCGAGTGCTCACCGCCGAAGATCGCGCCCGTCCTCGCCATCTCCTCCTTGATGAAGGAGTGGCCCACGCGGGTGCGGACCGGGGTGCCGCCGTTCTCCCGGACGACCTCCGGCACCGACCACGAGGTGATCAGGTTGTGGATCACCGTCCCCGACCCGCCGTTGCGGGCCAGCTCCCGGGCCGCGACCAGCGCCGTGATCGCCGACGGCGATATGCCCACCCCGCGCTCGTCCACGATGAAACAGCGGTCCGCGTCGCCGTCGAACGCGATCCCCAGGTCCGCGCCCTCCGCCGGCACGCGCGCCTGCAGGTCCACGATGTTCTTCGGGTCCAGCGGGTTCGCCTCGTGGTTCGGGAACGTGCCGTCCAGCTCGAAGTACATCGGCACCAGATCCAGCGGCAGGCCCTCGAAGACCGTGGGCACGGTGTGACCGCCCATCCCGTTGCCCGCGTCGACGACCACCTTCAGCGGGCGGATCGGCGCCAGGTCCACCAGGCCCCGCAGGTGGGCCGCGTAACCGGCCAGCGTGTCCTGCTCCGAGACCGTCCCCGCCACCGTGCCCGCAGGAGCCGCCGGGGCGCCCTCCTCCAGCCACCTCTCCACCAGCTCGCGGATCTGCGACAGACCCGTGTCCTGCCCCACCGGTGCCGCACCCGCCCGGCACAGCTTGATCCCGTTGTAGCGCGCCGGGTTGTGCGACGCCGTGAACATCGCACCCGGCAGGCCCAGGGAACCGGAGGCGTAGTACAGCTGGTCCGTCGAGCACAGCCCGATCAGGGTCACGTCCACGCCCCGAGCCGCCGCGCCCCGCGCGAACGCCGCCGACAGACCCGGCGAAGACGGCCGCATGTCATGGCCCACCACGATCGCCGGACCGCCCACGACCTCGACGAAAGCCGCACCGAACAGCTCGGCCAGGGACTCGTCCCACTCGTCCGGCACGACACCGCGTATGTCGTACGCCTTGACGATGTTCGAAAGGTCGGGCATTTTCAGCTCCTTCAGGGATGACGGGACGGATCGGGACGCTACCCGGCCCGCCTCCCCGCGGCGCCCGCCCGGCCCGATCGCGCCGCGGCTTTGGCACATCCCCGCGGCTTCGGCATGTCGCCGCGGCCCGCCGGTACGCCGGCCTGCCGGTCCGCCGACCCGCCTGTCCGCCGGTCGGCGCCGCTCGCGGCCGGCCCCGTCAGCCGGGAGCCTGGGCACCCCTCCCCCGGTACCACCGTGCGGCCGCGCCGAGCCGGGCCAGCGGTCCGGGCCCCGGGTCGGTGCCGGTGAGCCGCCACGCCGTGTCGGCGCGGTACCAGTGGTCCCGCGCCAGCAGGGTGAACTGCCGCTCGCTGACCCAGCCCGCGCTCGCCGCCAGGGCCTCCAGGCACCGCTCCCACGGCCAGTGCTCGGCGGGTCGCCCCGGCAGTACGCGGTGCTCGGCGAGTGCGGCCATCAGCTCCGCGTTGCGCACCGGTACGGGGTGGTGCGCGTGCAGGATGCCCGCCGCTGCGGCCGAGTCGCCCGCGCCGAGGGCGCAGGCCGTGATGAGCCGGGCCAGGTCGCCGACGTCGACGAAGGAGGCCGTGCCCGCTCCGCCGTCCCAGTGCGCCGGTACGCGGCGGAAGGCGTCGGCGAGCGCCGGCACGACCCATCGGTCGCCCGGCCCGAGCACCAGCCCCGCGCGCAGGACGAGCCCGCCCGCGGCGAGCACCGGTTCCTCGCCCGCCAGTCGGCTGCGGCTGGCCGGGGACACCGGTGCGGGGACCAACTCCCCGGCGTCCTGGCCGCGGTGGGGGCCGGGTCCGTAGACCGCACAGGTCGACAAGTGGACGATCCGCGCCACTCCCGCACGCTGTGCCTCGGCCACCACGGCCGCGGTACCGGCGGTGTTGACCGCCGTGCACAGCTCGGGCTCCGGGCCGATGTGGGAGGCCAGGGAGAGCACGACGTCCGCGCCGTCGCACACGCCGCGCAGGGTTTGCGGGGCGGTCAGGTCGGCGTCCACCCAGCGCACGCCGGGTAAGCCGGATACGCCGGCTTCGGCTGCTTCGGCTGCTTCGGCTGCTTCGGCGGCCGGCGCGGGCCTGCGGGAGACCGCCCGCACCGCGATGTGCGGGTCCGCCGCCAGGCGGCGCAGCACGGCCGAGCCCACGAAGCCGGTGGCTCCGGTGACGACGACGCGGTGCGCGCTCACGCCGACTTGTCCTGCACCGGGTCCGCGCCCGCCGCGGCGGCCGGCTCCGCCGGGGGCAGCGTCAGGCGGAGGGTGCCGCGGACGTCGTCGGCGGCGACGGCGGGCAGCAGGTAGCGCCACAGGGTGGCGATCCGCTGCGGCAGGTCCGCGCGCCCGGTCGACGCCTGGGAGAAGAGCTGGGCACCGGTGAAGGAGCTGACCAGCACCCACGCCAGCTCGTGGTCGTCGACATCCGGCTGGAGCTCTCCCTTGGCGCGGGCGAAGCGCAGCTGCTGGCGGAACTCGAGCAGCCAGGCCTGGTAGGCGACGTCGTCGCGCAGGCCGAACTCGCCCTGCTCCACGGCCAGTCGGACGCCCGCCCGCAGGACCGGATTGTGCTGGAGCTGCTCGGCCAGGTAGAGCGTGATGTCGACCAGGTGCTGCAGGCCGTCCTCGCCGGGCGGGAACACCAGTCCCTCGCCCTGGCCGACCATCACGGCGTACGCGAGCTCCTCCTTGGAGCCGAAGTGGAAGTACATGCCGCCCTGGGTGACTTCGGCCCGATGCATGATCTTGCTGATGCTGGCGCCGCTGAAGCCGAACTCGTCGAACACCTCCGCGGCCGCGCGCAGGATCGCCGCCCTCGTCTGGACCGCCCGCTGCTGGGGTGCGCGTTGCCGCTTGCGCTCTGACACGGTGTCTCAACTCCCTCGACAAAAAAAACGAACATCCTCTATTTTAAGTCCGACGCCACTCAAGCACCAGTTCGCAACGCCGTTTCTAGGGGGCCTTGATCGTGACCGTGTTAGCCAGACATGGAGCTTCGTCGATTTCCGCGCTCACGAGCGCCTTGCCTCGGGAGTACGTGCACAAGAGCGCGCACTCGGAAGTGCTGCTCACCGGGTGTCGCGCCGTCGGGGCCGACGAGTACGCCATCACCGCCCAGTGGCCGCGCACGCACAGCTTCTACACCCCGACGGCGGGCCTCCACGACCCGCTGCTCCTGGCCGAATCCGTGCGCCAGGCGATCCCGCTTTTGAGCCACGTCGCGTACGAGGTCCCCTTCGGGCACCGGCAGATTTGGGACACGTTCAGCTACACCGTCCATCCCGAGGCACTGGTGGTGGGGCCGACTCCGGCCGACATCACGCTGCACGTCCGGTGCTCGGACATCACGCGCCGGGGCCGCAGGCTGGCCGGGCTCAGGATGCACGTCACGGCGACGCGCGACGGCGAGTTCCTCGGCACGGCCGAGGCCGCCTTCACCAACCAGCCGCCCGCCATCTACCAGCGCCTGCGCGGGGGTTATGCAGATCTCGAGCACGTTGCCGCCCACGTCCTGCCGCTCGCCCCGCCGCTCGCGCCGCGCCGCGTGGGCCGCGACCGCTTCCACGACGTGGTGCTCGCGCCGAGCGGTTCCACCCACCGCACGCTGCTGCGGACCGACTTGAACCACCCGATCCTCTTCGACCACCCCGTGGACCACGCCCCCGGGATGCTCCTCCTGGAGGCCGTCCGTCAGGGCGCGTACGGCTTCGCCTTCCCGCGGCAGGGCGTCCTGACCGACATGGAGATTCGTTTCTTCCGCTACGCCGAGCTGAACTCCCCCTGCTGGATCGAAACGGGCCCGGTCGCCGACGACACCGCGGCAACGGACCGCCTCCCGATCCGCGTGGCGGCCCACCAGGACGGCGCGGTCGTCTTCACCGCCACGGCGACCGTCACGACGACCCCGGCCGACGCCCCGGCCCACACCTGCGTCGCAGCCTGACCCCCGACACCGGGGGCTTCCCAGGGCTGACACGGCGCCGCCGGCCACACGCGGAAACGGGTGTGGCCGGCGGCGTATATGAAACGTAGATGGACGGCTGCGAGTCTCCTCGGCAGAACAGCCCGCAAGCCAGCCAGGGGCCGCGCACGGCGCCTGGACCGAGAGACAGGATCCACCGTGCCGCACACCCGCACGTCCGTCACGCGCCGTCTGGCCCTCCTCGTCCCCGCCGCGCTCGTCGCGCTGCTCGCCGTCGGCGCCACCGCCGGCGCCCCCGTCCTCACCGCGGACCACGGCACGAGCGTCTCGGCCGACGGCAACACCAACAGCAACACCAACACCGTGCCCCGCCCTCGCCTGGACCACAACGAGTTCAACAGCCGGGCCTGACCGCCACGCCCGCCTCCAGCAGGGCGCGGGCCTCCCCGGCCTCCGGGAGGCCCGCCCGCTCGAACACCTCCAGCGCCTCGGCCGCGTGGCCGATCCCCTCCTCGCGCCGCCCCGCCGCCAGGCAGACCCCGGCGTGGATCAGCAGGGCGTAGCCGCGGTCCCGGCCCCGGCCCGGCACCGTGCGCAGATGGGCCACGGCCCGGGCGGAGGCCTCCAGCGCCTCCCGGGTCCGGCCGAGGTCGCTCAGGGTCCGGGCGTAGCGGTAGTCGGCCTGCGCGCGCTGGCCCGGTATCCGGACCGCGTCGCACAGGTCGAGGCACTCCTCGTACGCGGCCAGCGCCTCCTGCAGCCGGCCGAGCTCGTGCAGGGCCTGCCCGCGCACGCACAGCGCGTGGGCGACCCCGTGGTGGTCGCCCATCTCCCGCAGCGCCTGCAGGGCCTCCTCGCACGCGGGCAGCGCCTCGGCCGCCCGGCCGCCACGGACGCGGGCCAAGGCGGCGTTGAGGGTGACCGTCAGGGCGCCCGAGCGGTGGCCCTGCTCCCGCGCCAGGACGAGCGCCTCGTCGAAGCACTCGGCCGCCTCGTCGAAGCGGTGCTCGAACTGGGCGATCACCCCGAGGTCGTTGTACGCCTGCTGCAGGATCGCCGGGTCGCCCGCCCGGCGGCAGGCCCGCACGGCCAGCTCGGAGGCGGCGCGGGCCCGGCCCAGATCGGTGGCCTGGAGCGCCGCGTTCCCGGTGAGGAAGTGGGCGCGCCCGGCCGCGCGGTCGTTGCCGCGCAGCGTCGCGGCCCGGGCCAGTTCGGCGGCGGTCGCGGTGATCCGCGCGTACGGGATGTCCTGCCCGAACGAGCTGAGCGCGACCAGCAGGTCGGCGGCCATCGTCAGCTGCTCCGTGTCGGCGGCGTCCGGCCGCCGCACCACGAGCTGGACGGCGTGCAGCGCGCAGTCGAACTCCGCGACGACCCAGGCGCGGGCCTCGGCCAGGTCCGCCAGCCGCCCCTCCCCCGGTTCGGCGGCCGCCGCGACGATCGAGCGGTGCACCGGGTCCCCGGGGATCATCCACTGGAAGGCCTCGGCCGCCATGCCCAGCAGGTGGTGCAGGAGCCGGTGCTGCACCGGCGGGCCGGACCCACCGGCCGGGGCGGGCAGGTTGAGTGCGAAGTCCCGGCCCAGTTCGTGGTGGCGGTAGCGGCCCGGCTCCGGTGATTCGAGCAGGGCGGCGTCCACCAGGGCTTCGAGCAGCTCCTCGGCCTCCGGCTCGGCCAGGTCCAGGGCGGCGGCCGCCGCGGCGAGCCCGATGCCGGGCCGGGAGACGGGAGCGAGCCGGCGGAACACGCTCGCCTGGGGCCCGGTCAGCTGGCGGTGGCCCAGCTCGAAGACGGCGGCGACGGCCAGGTCGTCGGCCCGCAGCTCGGTCAGCCGGCGCCGCTCGTCGGCGAGGCGGGCCACCAGGTGCGCGACGGTCCATCCGGGCCGGGCGGCGAGGCGGGCGGCGACGATGCGGACCGCCAGCGGCAGCCGGGCACAGGCCGCGACCAGCGCGGCCGCGGCCTCCTCCTCCCGGTCCACCCGGTCGGCGCCGACGATCTGGCGCAGCAGCCCGAGCGCCTCCGCCTCGGTGAACTCCGCGAGCTGGACGTGGCGTCCCGACAGCAGGCCGCCCAGTCGGGCCCGGCTGGTGACGACCACGGCGCAGCCCGCGGCGCCCGGGAGCAGCGGTTTGACCTGGGCGGTGTCCCGGGCGTCGTCGAGCAGCAGGAGCAGCCGGCGGCCGTCCAGGACGGTACGGAAGAGCCGGGCGCGGTCCTCCGTCGAGGGGGGCACCTCGCGGCGGGGCACGCCGAGGGCGCCGAGCAGGCTGGCCAGGACGGTGCCGGGGTCGGCGGGGTCGCTGCCGGTGCCGCGGAGGTCGGCGTAGAGCTGGCCGTCGGGATAGGCGTCCTTGACGTGGTGCGCGACCCGCAGGGCCAGGGCGCTCTTGCCGATGCCGCCCATCCCGCTCACGGCGGCGACGGCCAGGGCGGTGCGGGCCGGGTCGCTCAGGGCGCCGGCGAGGGCGGCGAGTTCGGCGGCGCGGCCGCTGAAGTCGGCGATGTCGGCGGGGAGCTGGGCGGGCCGGACGTACGCGGCCGCGGCCGCGCCCTGGCCCTGCTCGAGGTCGGTCGCCGGAGCAGCCCCGGCCCGGTCCCCGTCCTGCACCGGGTCCTCTGCGGCCCCGGCGACCACGCCGACGGGCCCGCGCCCGTGCGCCTCCGGGACCCCGGCCGGTGCCCCGGCGGGGGACACCGTTGCCGGACCGGCAACCGCCCCCGGGAACCCGGCGGGTCCCGCAGGCGCGCCCCCGGAGCCCTGCACGCCGCCCGCGGCGACAGCGTGCGCCCCCGCCGCAGCACTCGCCGCCGCCCCGGCCGCGCCCGCGGCGTACCCACCCGCCGCACCGGCGGCGGGTACCCCCGCGAACCCGGCCGGTGCCCCGGCAGCCCCGGCGGACGCCGCCGGGAACCCCCCGGGTCCCGCAGGCGAGCCGCCGGAAGCCGGTTCGCCGCCCGGGGCGACACCGTGCGCTCCCGCGGCCGCCGCCGGCGCGGCGCCGGAGGGCGCGGCCGGGAGCCGTGCGGGCGGCTGGCCTCCGGGCCCGGGGGCCGGGGAGGCGGGGGCGGGGAGGAGGGCGGGGTCGCCCGACAGGATGCGGGCGTGCAGGGAGCGGAGGTCCGGACCGGGGTCCAGGCCGAGTTCGTCGGCCAGCACCTCGCGGGCCCGGCCGAAGACGGCGAGGGCGTCGCCCTGCCGCCCCGCGGCGTACAGGGCGCGCATCAGGAGCCCGTACGGGCGCTCCCGCAGCGGCTCCTCGCGGATGAGGGCGGTGAGTTCGGGGACGGCCCGCTCGTGCCGCCCGAGCAGCAGGTCCACCCCGAGGCGCTCCTCCAGCAGGTGCAGCCGCAGCTCCGCCAGGCGCGAGCGCTGGCTCTCGGCGAACGGCCCCGGCACCCCGGCCAGCGGCTCGCCCCGCCACAGGGACCCGGCCTCGGCCAGCGCTTCGGCGCAGACCTCCAGCTCCCCGGCCGCGTGGGCGCGCGCGGCCTTCGCGGCCAGCTCCTCGGCCCGTACGGCGTCGACCGAGCCCGGCGGCACCGCGAGCCGGTAGCCGTCGTTCGCGGACTCGAGGACCTGGGCCCCGGTCCTCCCGTGCTCCCCGCCCTCCAGCAGCTTCCGCAGCCGCCAGACGTAGGTCCGCAGGATCATCACGGCGGAGCCCGGGGCGGACTCCCCCCAGACCGCGGCGGTCAGTTCGTGCAGCGGCACGACATGGCCCGCGCGGAGCACCAGGACGGCGAGGGTCGCCTGCTGCTGCGGCGGTCCACCGGTCAGCACCGGTCCCCCGTGGGCCACGCCCACGGATCCGAGCACGAAGAATTCCACGAGTTTCCCCCTGTGCGTGCGCACAGCTCCACACGGCGGTTGGTCCCCAGTTTTCCTGGCCCGCCGATGTACGGAGCGTCATCCTAAGCGGTTCGTATGACCATGCGATCGGAATCGGTCGCGGCGGCGCGGCGGCGGCCCGGCCGGGCCCGCGCGGCGGAGCGGAGGGACCGCGTCCGGGTCACACCCATCCGAGGCGGGCCGCGCGCAGCCCGGCCTCGAAGCGGCTGCGGGCGCCCAGCCGTTCGATCAGCGAGGCCATGATCCGCCGGGCGGTGCGGGCCGAGATGTGCAGCTGTCCGGCGGCGGATTCGTCGGTGTGGCCCTCGGCCAGCAGGCCCAGCAGGGACCGTTCCTGCTCAGTGGGTACGTACACCGCCTCCGACGGATCCGCGCCCAGCGGTACGGCCGCGCCCCACTCCCGCTCGAAGAGCGCGACCAGCGGGGCGATCATGCCGGGCGCGGAGAGGAACAGCGCGCCCTGCCGGCTGTCCGCCGGGTCGATGGGCACGAGGGCGTGGGTCCGGTCGACCAGCACCATCCGGGTCGGCAGCGCGGCGACCGTACGGAAGGCTCCGCCGCCCGCGAGCAGCGCCCGGCTGTAACGCAGGGTGCCCGGATCCTCCCGGACCAGGTCCAGCCCGATGGTGCGGATGGCGACGCCGCGGCCGAGCACGAGGGCGTCGTTGCGTTCGGCGGCCTCCAGCGCGGCCGCGGACTGGGGACCGCCCGGCATGAAGGTCAGCACCTCGGTCCTGGCCTCCAGCGCCAGGCGCTCCAGCCGCCGCTGCACGGCGTCGAGTCCGGCCAGCCGCTCGACGCCCTCGGCCGGGCGGCCGCCGGAGCCGGCGCCCGCGAGGATCCGGACCAGGGCCTGCTGGTGCACCGCGGCCTGGCGGTGCCGGCGCACCAACTCCTCGTGCTGCTGGTCCAGGAGCCGCTGCATTCCGAGGACCGGGTCGACGACGGTGAAGCGGCCGGGCGTCTCGAAGGACGCCTGGACCAGGCGCAGCGAGAACAGCCGGTCGAGGCAGTCGCGGACCCGGTCGGGCTCCGCCCCGAGCCGGGCGGCGAGTTCGGCCAGGCCCAGTTCGGGCCGGGCCAGCATCTCCTCGTACACCGTCTGGTCGAACTCCTCCAGGCCGGGCGTCACGGACATCGGTCCCCCTCTTCGCATGCGGTCGCCCCCGTCGATCTGCGAGCAGCCTGCATGCCGGAGATCTACGTGCCATAAACGCGGCCTCTACGCGCGTCAACGCGGCTGCGAGCGGGCGTCGACGCGGCCTCGGCCGGCGGTGCCTGTCACAAAGCGTCCTGGCCGTTTCCGCCACCCCCGAACCCGTTCCCCCAGGTCAACACCGTGGCCAGGATGGAGGTGTGCCGCTCGGCACCCCTTCCCCACTCCCGATGAGGGCACCTCCATGACTTCTCGCGTCCACACCGCCGTCCGTCCGGTCCGCACCGCTGCCACGGCCGTCGCCGCGGCCGTCGCCTGCGCCGCGCTCGCGCTCACCGCCGGCGGGCCGTCCGGTGCGGACACGGCCGGGGCACACGCCGTCCGGGCGGCCTCGGCGCCCCTCCCCGCCGCCCCGGGCGCGGTCACGTACGGCCTCATCTGGGACTGACCCGGCGCGTGGAGCTGACCCTCGTCTCCCTCGTCCCGCCCGGGCCCGGCCCCGGTCCCGCGGACGACGGCCACCTGCTCCGCCTGCTCCGGGGCGCGGCCCGCCCGGGGGAGCGACTGGAGCACATCAGCGTGCGGAGCGGCCCGCACGGCGTGGACCTCGGACTCTTCACCGTGGCCACGCCCGGGACGACCGCCGCGGAGGCCGCCCTGGCCATCTGCCGCCGCGCACTCGCACTTCCCTCCCCCTTCCACGGCTGGCACCTGGTGCTGTGACCGGACCCACCAGCCTCGCGCGACCCGGCGCGATACCCACCACCACGACGTGACAGGAGCACCCGTGACCAACCCCTTCGAGGACGACGAAGCCACCTACCTCGTCCTCGTCAACCAGGAGAACCAGCACTCCCTGTGGCCCGCCTCGATCGAGGTGCCCGCCGGCTGGACGGCCGCCCACGGCCCGGCCGGTCGCCAGGACTGCCTGGACCACATCGAGAAGACCTGGACCGATCTGCGTCCGGCCTCCCTGGTCGCCGCGCTCGGGGAGGTCTGAGCCGATGACCGTCCAGCGCACCGCACGTCCCCGGCACTACCTGATGTGCCGCCCGTCCCACTTCACCGTCGACTACCGCATCAACCCCTGGATGGACCCGGCCAAGCCGACCGACACCGACTTGGCCGTCCTGCAGTGGGAGCGGCTGTACGCCCTCTACCGGGAGCTCGGTCACACGGTCGACCTGATCGACCCGGTTCCGGGGCTGCCCGACATGGTCTACTCGGCCAACGGCGCCACCGTGCTCGGCGACCGCGTCCTGATGGCCCGTTTCCGCCACCCCGAGCGCGCCGCCGAAGCCCCTGCCTACCAGGCCTGGTTCGAGGCCAACGGCTACACCGAGGTGGTCGCCCCGGAGCACGTCAACGAGGGCGAGGGCGACTACCTGGTCGCCGGGTCCCGGATCCTGGCGGGCACCGGCTTCCGCACCGACCCGGCCTCGCACGCCGAGGCCGAACGGGTGCTCGGCGCCCCGGTGGTGGGCCTGACCCTGGTCGACCCGCGCTTCTACCACCTGGACACCGCCCTCGCCGTGCTCGACGACGACGAGATCATGTACTTCCCCGGCGCCTTCTCGGCCGAGTCGCAGGCGGTGCTGCGCGAGCTGTACCCGGACGCGCTGCTGGCCACGGAGGAGGACGCCGAGGTCTTCGGGCTGAACGCGCTCTCCGACGGGCGCAACGTCCTGCTCGCCGAGGCCGCCCGCGGGCTCGCGGACCGGCTGGCCGAGCGCGGTTTCACGCCGATCGGCGTCGACCTGTCCGAACTGTTCAAGGGCGGCGGCAGCGTCAAGTGCTGCACCCTGGAGCTCCGTCACGCCGCGCAGGCGCCGGCCGCGGGCGGTGCCGCATGAGCCCGCACCCGACCACCCCCGCCGAGGCCACCGCCCCCGAGGCCGCCGCCGAGGCCGTCCCCTTCGCGGGCGTCCTCGACTGGCTCACCGAGCCCGGCGCCCCGGCCACCGTCCGCGCCCCCGAGCTGGCCGACGCGGCCGCCGCGCGGGACTGGCTCGCCGAGCACCGCGCCGAACTGCGCGCCGGGCTGGACCGGTTCGGCGCCGTGTACGTGAGCGGGCTGCCGGTCCGCAGCGTCGACGACTTCGCCGTCGTCCGCGACGAGCTGGTCCGCCGGGCCACCCCGTACCGCGAGAAGGCCACCCCCCGCAGCGACTTCGGCTCCGGCGTCTTCTCCTCCACCGACCTGCCCGCCGCGCAGGCGATCCGCCCGCACAACGAGAACAGCTACACGCTGACCTTCCCCGGCCTGCTGCTCTTCGGCTGCCTGACCGCCCCCGAGGAGGGCGGCGCGACCCCCGTCACCGACTGCCGCGAGGTGCTGCGCTCGCTCCCCGCCGCTCTGGTCGAGCGGATGCGCGCCTCCGGCTGGGTCCTGACCCGCACCTACTCGGAGACCCTCTCGGTCGCCTGGCAGTCCGCCTTCGGGGCCACCACCCGCGAGGAGGTCGAGGCGTACTGCGCCGAGAACGCCATCGCCTGCGCCTGGGACGAAGAGGGCACGCTGCGCACCAGCCAGGTGCGGCCCGGCATCGTCCGCCACCCGCAGACCGGCGACGAGGTCTGGTTCAACCACATGGCGTTCTGGAACCGCTTCTCGCTGGACGAGGAGCTGCGCGAGGTCCTGCTGGACGAACTCGGCCCCGAGGGACTGCCCTTCGACACGGGTCTCGGTGACGGCGTCCCGCTGACGGAAGGCGACCTGGCGGCCGTGAACGCCGCCTACGAGCGGGCCACCGTGCGCCGCACCTGGCAGCCGGGAGACCTGCTGATCGTCGACAACGTCCTGACCGCACACGGCCGCGACCCCTTCCGCGGCGACCGGCGGATCGTCGTCGCCATGGGCGACCCGGTCGCGGTCGCGGACTGCTCCCCGACCGTCGCCCCGCGCGCCGGAACCGTCGCGGCGGTGTCCCGTGGCTGAGCCGACGAACCTGGTGGAGCGGTTCCTTCAGACCGCCCGGACCTTCCCCGGCCGGGCCGCGGTGCACGCCGCGGACGGTTCCCTGACCTTCGAGGAGCTGGACGGGCGCACGGCCCGGCTGGCGGCGGCGCTGCGCGCGCTCGGCGTCCGCCCGGGCGACCGGGTCGGCGTGAGCCTGCCCCGCGGCACGGGCTGGGCCGTGGCCCCGCTGGCGGTGTGGCGGGCCGGTGCGGCCTACGTCCCGCTGGACCCGGCGTACCCCGGGGAGCGGCTCGCGCACATCGCGTCGGACGCCGGGCTGCGCGCGGTGGTCGCGCGGGCGGGGGCCGCGGCCGAGTGGGCCGAGGGCCTGCCGGTCCTGGACCCGGACACGGCCGCCCCCGACACGGCCGCCCCGGACACGGCGGCGCCCGCCGCGCAGGCCGACGCGGAGCCGTCGGGCCGCGCCGGGCACCCGGCCGGCGCGGCCTACGTCATCCACACCTCGGGCTCCAGCGGCACGCCCAAGGGCGTGGAGGTCACGCACGGCAGCGTCACCGCCCTCGTCGCGGGCCTGGAGGAGCGGGGCGTCTACCCGTCCGGCCACCGCGTGGTCGCCTGGAACGCCAGCCTGTCCTTCGACGCGTCCGTGCAGCAGTGGGTCCGCGTGTGCCGCGGCGACACCCTGGTCGTCCTGGACGACGAGGACCGCACGGACCCGGCCCGGCTGGACGCGCTGCTCGACGCGCACGGCGTGACCGACCTCGACTGCACCCCCTCGCACTGGCAGCTGACCGGTCCGCGGCTGCGGCCCGGGCGTCCGCTGCGGCTGCTGCTCGGCGGCGAGCCGGTGCCGGCGGCGATGTGGCGGGCGCTCGCCGAGGACCCGGCCGTGGAGGCCTGGAACCTGTACGGCCCGACCGAGTGCACCGTCGACGCCACCGCGACCCGGATCACCGGGGCCGCCCCGCGCCTGGGCGAGCCGCTGGCCGGGGTCCGCGCCCTCGTCCTCGACGAGGGGCTGCGGCCGGCCGCCACGGGCGAGCTCTACCTGGCCGGTCCGGGCGTGGCCGTCGGCTACGTCGGCCGGCCCGGGCTGACCGCCTCGCGGTTCGTCGCGGACCCCTTCGCCGCCGACGGCAGCCGGATGTACCGCACGGGCGACCTGGTGCGCTGGCGGGCCGACTCCGGTCTGGAGTTCCTGCGCCGCACCGACCGGCAGCTCAAGGTCCGCGGCTTCCGGGTGGAGCCGGGCGAGCTGGAGGACCGGCTGCGCGGCCACGCGGCGGTGGAGGCGGCCGTCGCCGTGGCCCGGACCGGGCCGGACGGCGACACCCTCCTCGCGGCGTACTGCGTCCTGGCTCCCGGGGCACGGGTGACCGACGCGGAGCTGCGCCGGCACTGCGGTGCCGCGCTGCCCGCGTACTTCGTCCCGTCCGTCTTCGTCACGCTCGACGCGCTCCCGCTGACGCCGAACGGCAAGGTGGACACCGAGGCACTGCCGCCGCTGCCGACGGCCCCCGCAGCCGGTCCGGAGTCCTCCGGGCGCGCCCCCGAGGGCCCGCTGGAAGAGCTGATCGCGACCGTGTGGGCCGAGGTCCTCGGCCGGGACGGCGTCGACGCGGAGGCGAACTTCTTCGCGCTCGGCGGCCATTCGCTGCTGGCGCTGCGCGTGGTGTCCCGGCTGAAGAAGAACGCCGGGATCGCGCTGCGGACCAGGGACGTCTACCGCTTCCCCGTCCTCGCGGACCTGGCCCGGCACGCGCAGTCGGTGCACGCCCCGGCCGCCGGGGAGGCCTCGTGAGCGTCCTCGACACCACCGCGGTGCGCCTGAAGGAGAGCGCGGAGGGCGCGCCCACCCTGGTCTGCCTGGGCTTCTGCGGCGGAGGCACCGCCACCTTCCACGACTGGATCCCGGCCCTGCCGGACGGCGCCGGCCTGGTGGCCGTCTGCTACCCGGGGCGCGAGGGGCGGTTCGCCGAGGAGTTCGCCCGGACCTGGGACGAGCTCGCGGCGGACGCCGCCGCCGGGGTCGCGGCGGTGGCCGGGCAGGGCCCGTACGTCCTGTTCGGGCACAGCATGGGCGGCTGGATGGCCTTCGACGTCACCGTACGGCTCGCAGCGGCGGGCGCGCCCGCACCGCGCGCCCTGGTCGTCTCCGCCTGCAACGCCCCGGACCGGGGGGTCACCGACCGGGACCGGTTCCTGGCGCAGGGACAGCGCGACGAGGAGCTGCTCGACTGGATGAGCACCCACGGCCTGCTGCCCGAGCACGTCCTCGAAGAGCCCGAACTGACCGAGATGGCCGTGGAACTGATGCGGGCCGACCTCGCCGCCCGGGACACCTTCACCCACACCCCCGGTGCCCGCACCGGCGTCCCGCTCCAGGTGTTCTCCGGGGACGCGGACCCGGTCATCGGCGAGGACGCGGGCCCGCGCTGGGCGGCGCTGACCGACGGCCCGTTCCGCCACGACGTCCTGCCCGGCGGCCACTTCTACACCCCCGATGTGTGGCGGGGCCTGCCCGCCCGGATCACCTCCCTGACGACCGGGGCCGCCGCGGCCCCCGCCCCCGTCCTCTCCGTGTCCGCCGCCCCGCGAGGGACGGCGGCCCCATGACGAACGGCAGCTCCATGACCTTCTCCCCCGCCTTCGGCATCAGCCACGTCGAGTCCTACGTCGCCGACCTCGCGTCGGCGGCGGCCGAGATGACCGGCCGCTTCGGTTTCCGTGCGGTCGCCCGCGCCGCGTCCGCCGACGCGGAGTCCCTGCTCCTGCGCCAGGGCCGGATATCCCTCGTCCTCACCCAGGCCGTCTCCCCACACCACCCGGGCGCCGCCTACGTCCTGGCCCACGGCGACGGCGTCGCCGACATCGCGCTGAGCGTGCCCGACGTGACCGCCGTCTTCGACGAGGCGGTCTCCCGCGGCGCGGTCCCCCTGGCCGTGCCGCACCGGCACGCCGACGGCCGCACCCGGGCCGTGGTCGCCGGGTTCGGCGACGTCGTGCACACCCTCGTCGAGCCGGACCCGGCCGGGCTGCCCCCGGGCTTCACCCCGCTGCCGGACGCCGCCGCACCGGACGCGGACGGCGAACTGCTGGAGGAGCTGGACCACTTCGCTGTCTGCCTGCCCGCCGGGGAACTCGCCCGGACCGTGGAGTTCTACACCCGCGTCCTCGGCTTCCGCATGATCTTCCAGGAGCTCATCCGGGTCGGCGCGCAGGCCATGGACTCCAAGGTGGTGCAGAGCGCCTCCGGCGAGGTCACCCTGACCCTGATCGAGCCCGACACCTCCCGCGAGCCGGGGCAGATCGACCGGTTCCTCGCCGAGCACGGCGGCGCGGGCGTCCAGCACATCGCCTTCGCCTCCCGGGACGTCGTCCGGGCGGTCGGGGCGCTGCGCGAGCGCGGCGTGGAGTTCCTGAGCGTCCCCGACGCCTACTACACGATGCTCGCGGACCGGCTCGACCTGGCCCGGCACTCCACGCAGGAGCTCCAGCGCATCAGCGTCCTGGTCGACGAGGACCACGACGGGCAGCTCTTCCAGATCTTCACCCGCTCCACCCACCCCCGCCGCACCCTCTTCCACGAGGTGATCGAGCGGTTCGGTGCCCGCACCTTCGGCAACGGCAACATCAAGGCCCTGTACGAGGCCGTCGAGGCCGAGCGGCTGGGCGCCGGCGAGGTCCTGCGGTGAGCGCCGGGCACGACACCGCGCCGGTCCCGGTCCGGCTGGAGGACTTCGCCGAGCCCGCCCGCCGGGCGCTGCCCCCGGAGGTCTGGGACTTCATCGCGGGCGGCAGCGGCGAGGAGCTGACCCTGGCCGCCAACCGGACCGCCCTGGACCGGATCCGCCTCGTCCCCCGTGTCCTGGCGGGCTCCGGGTCCTGCGACACCTCGGCCGAACTCCCGGGCGGCCGGGCGGCCCTGCCCGTGGCGGTCGCGCCGATGGCCTACCAGCGGCTGCTCCACCCCGAGGGCGAGCTGGCCACGGCCCGCGCGGCGGCGGCCGCCGGGGTGCCGTTCACCCTGTCCACGCTGAGCAGCGTGCCGGTGGAGGAGGTCACGGCGCTGGGCGGGGTCACCTGGTTCCAGCTGTACTGCCAGCGGGACCCGGGGCTCACCGCCGAGCTGGTGCGGCGCGCCGAGGAGGCGGGCTGCGCCGCGGTGATGGTCACGGTCGACGTCCCCTCGATGGGCCGGCGCCTGCGCGACCTGCGCAACGGCTTCGCCCTGCCGGCGGGCGTGGCGGCCGCGCACCTCGACCCGGCCACGACCCGTCGGGCCGCCGAGCGCCGGGCCGGAAGTTGCGCGGTGGCCGAGCACACCGCCGAGTCCTTCGCCCGCGCCCTGGGCTGGGACGACCTGGCCCGGCTGCGGGAGCAGACGGGGCTGCCCCTGATCGTCAAGGGGATCCTCGATCCGGGTGACGCCGCGACCGCGGCCGCGGCCGGTGCGGACGCCGTCGTCGTCTCCAACCACGGCGGCCGCCAGCTCGACGGCGCGGTTGCCAGCGCGGACATGCTGCCCGCGGCCCGGGAGGCGGTCCCGCCGTCCTGCCGGCTGCTGCTGGACAGCGGGATCCGCGGCGGGACCGACGTCCTGAAGGCCCTGGCGCTGGGCGCGGACGGGGTGCTGCTGGGCCGCCCCGTCCTGTGGGGCCTTGCCGCGGACGGCGCGGAGGGCGTGTCCAGGGTGCTGGATCTGCTGGCGGCCGAACTGCGCTCCGCCCTGGAGCTGTCGGGCTGCGGCACCCCGGCCGGCGCACCGTGGCTGACGACGCTGGGGGCGGGCCGGTGACCCGCACGGCCGTGGCCCTGGACCGGGCCGATCTGCACGCGTCCCTCGCGGACCCCGCGCTGCTGTCCATGACCTTCCTCAACGAGATCGCGGGGCGGTTCCCCGAGGCGGTCTCCTTCGCCCCCGGGCGGCCGACGGAGGACTTCTTCGACCCCTCCGACCTGCACCGCCACCTCGACACGTACATCCGCCACCTCACCGCGGACAAGGGCTACGACGGGGCCGGGGTGCGGCGGGAGCTGTTCCAGTACGGCCGCACCAAGGGCGTCGTGCACGAGCTGATCGCCCGTCACCTCGAACGGGACGAGGGCATCGTCTGCGACCCGGAGGCCGTCCTGGTCACGGTGGGCGCGCAGGAGGCGCTGTGGCTGGTGCTGCGCGCCCTGAAGGCCGGCCCGCAGGACGTGGTGCTGGCCCTGGACCCGACGTACGTCGGGCTGACGGGCGCGGCCCGGCTGCTGGACCTCCCGGTGCGGTCGGTGCCCGAGGGCCCCCACGGGGTGCGTCCGCAGCAGGTGCGCGAGCGGATCCGCGAGGTCCGCGCGGCCGGGGAGCGGCCCCGGGCGCTGTACCTGGTGCCGGACTTCTCCAACCCGAGCGGCCACTCCCTGGAGGTGGAGACGCGCCGGGAGCTGCTGGAGGTCGCGGAGCAGGAGGACGTGCTGCTGCTGGAGGACAACCCGTACGGGTACTTCCGGATGGCGGACGGCTCCCGGCCGCCGACGCTGAAGGCCCTCGACAGCAGGCAGCGGGTCGTCTACCTGGGCTCGCTGTCCAAGACCTGCTTCCCCGGCGCCCGGGTGGGATTCGCCGTCGCGGACCAGCGGGTCACGGGGGCGGGCGGCCCGGCGCTGCTGGCCGACGAACTGGCCAGGGCCAAGAGCATGCTGACCGTCAACACCCCGCCGGTGACGCAGGCGCTGGTCGGCGGCATGCTGCTGGAGCACGGCGGCAGCCTGCTGGAGGCCAACCGCCGCCAGATCGAGGTCTACCGGCGCAACCTGCGCTGTCTGCTGCAGGGGCTGCACCGGCGGTTCGCCCGGACGCCCGGGGTCCGGTGGATCACCCCCGCGGGCGGCTTCTTCGTCGTCGTCGACGTGCCGTTCCCGGTGACCGACGCCCTGGTCGAGGAGGCCGCCGTCCGACACGGGGTGCTCTTCACGCCGATGCGCCACTTCAGCGGCCACGAGCGGGCCGGGAGCCAACTGCGGCTCTCGTGCAGCTCCCTGGACCCCGACCGGATCGAGGACGGGCTCGACCGGCTGGCGGCGCTGATCGACGAGCAGGGCGGCGGCACCGCGTGACCGAGCCCGTCGCCCCACCCGCACCCCTCACCCCTCTGCCCCCTCTCCCCGCACCATCCCCAGAAGGGACGCCCATGCACACCGACGACGCGCGCGGACCGCGGCTTTCGCTCGTCCGGCCCCTGATCCGTGCCGTCCGGCGCGACCCCGCGGCGGTGGCCGTCGTCGACGGCGGCGTCGCCCGCACGTACGGCGAACTCGACCGGCTGTCCGCCGAGATCGCGGGCGGGCTCGCCGCCCGCGGCCTGGGACCGGACGACGTGGTCGCCGTCCACGGCGAACGGTCCTGGGAGCGCTGCGCCGCGGTGCTCGGCGCCTGGCGGGCCGGCCTGGGCGTGGTCTGCACCGACCCGGGCATGCCCGCGCCGCGGGCCGCGCGGATCGCCCGGCTCTGCGCCCTGCTGGTCCGCCCCGACCACACCGCGCCGACCGGGCTCGGCCCCGCCGAGGTCGCCTTCGGCGAGCTGCGCGGCGCCCCGCTGGAGGAGCTGCGCGAGGGGACCGTCGGGTACGTCATCCCCACGTCCGGGTCGACCGGTGAGCCCAAGTCGGTGGCCGTTCCCCCGTCGGTGCTGGCCGCGCTCGGCGACTGGCACGTGCGGCACTGGGCCCACGACCGCCCGCCGCACACCCTCCAGGCGGCCTCGATCGGCTTCGACGTGGGCTACGAGGAGATCGTCGCCACCTGGCTGGCCGGGGCCGCGCTGGTCGTGGTCTGCGACGAGGAACGCCAGGACCCCTTCGCGCTGATGGAGCTGATCCGCGAACAGCGCGTCGCCCGGCTGTTCCTGCCGGTGGTGGGGCTGCACGCGCTGGCCACGGCCGCCGTGTTCGAACCGGACGCGATGCCCGACCTGCGGGAGATCGCGGTCGCGGGCGAACGCCTCGTCGTCAACTCCGAGGTGCGGGAGTTCTGCGGGGCCGCCGGGGTCGCCCTGGTCAACGAGTACGGGCCCAGCGAGACCCACGTGGTCACGCAGCACCGGCTGGACCCGCGGGCGGCAGCGTCCTGGCCCGAGCACCCGCCGATCGGCGGTGCCGTCGCCGCGGCGGAGCTGCTGCGCGAGGCGGACGGCGTGCTGCGGCCGTTCGCGGCGGGCGAGGAGGCGGAGCTGGTCGTCGGCGGGGGCAGTGTCGGCCTCGGCTACCTGGGCGACCCGGAGCTGACCGCGACCCGCTTCCGGACCCTGCCCCACCGCGACGGGACCCCGCGCCGCACGTACGCCACGGGGGACGTCGTCCGGTTCGACGGGGCGGACTTCCACTTCGTGGCCCGGGCCGACGACCAGCTCAAGGTGAGCGGGTACCGGGTCGAACCCGGCGAGGTCGAGGCGGTCCTGGGCGCCGTCCCGGGGGTGCGCCGGGCCGTGGTGGTGGCGGTGGAGGTCGCGGGCTCGCGCCGGCTCGCAGCCGTGTGGACCCGGACGGGGACGGACGGCCCGGGGTCCGAGGAGCTGGCCGCGGCGTGCGCCGCCCACCTGCCGGCGTACATGGTGCCCCGGCACTTCCGGCCCGTGGAGGACCTCCCGGTGACCGCCAACGGAAAGGTCGACCGGGCCGCGCTGCGGGCGCTGTTCGCCCCGGCCGGCACCGCCGTCTGAACACCGCCGTCCGACAAGCACGCGAAAGCCCGCGCAGGCCCGCGAAAGGCCCGCGAAAGGCCCGCGGAGAACGAGAACGAGGAAGACCATGAGGGGAATCGACGTGACCGAGGCGGAGCGGATCCTGTGCGGTGTCCTGGCGGACCTGTTCGGGATCCCGGAGGTCGGCCCGCAGGACGGCTTCGTCCCGCTCGGCGGTGACAGCATCATCGCCGTTCAGGTGGTCGGCGCGGCCCGCCGGGCTGGCCTGCGCATCACCGTCCGTGACGTGCTGACCCTGCCGGACGTGGCGGCCCTGGCCGCCGCCGCCCGGCCGCTGGCCCCGTCCGCCCGGGCGGCTGCCGACGACGGGGTGGGGCCGGTCCGGCCGACGCCGGTGATGCACTGGCTCGACGAGCGCGGCGGGCCCGCCGACCGCTACTACCAGTACCTGGTGGTGCGGACCCCGGCCGGGCTGACCGGGCAGGGCGCGGCCGAGGTGCTCCAGGCGGTCCTGGACCGGCACGACATGCTGCGCGTGGTCCGGGACGGCTCCGGCTGGCGGACCCGCCCGGCCGGGTCGGTGCGCGCCGCGCAGTGCCTGCGCCGGGTGGCGACGGAGGGCCGAGAGGCCACCGTCGAGGAGGTCGGGCGGGAGGTGCACGCGGCCCGCGACCGGCTCTCGGCGGTCGGTGGGGTGATCGTGCAGGCCGTCTGGTTCGACGCCGGGGCCGACCTGCCCGGGGCGCTGGCCCTGGTCGTCAACCACGTGGTCGTGGACGGGATCTCCTGGCGTGTGCTGACCGGCGACCTCGCCCGGGCCTGGGAGGCGGTCGCCGCCGGACGGGCCCCCGCCGGCGCCCTCGACCCGGTGGCCACCTCGTTCCGCCGCTGGTCCGAGCTGCTCGCCGCGGAGGCGGCCGGGGAGCGGACCGCGGCCGAGGCCCCGTACTGGAGCGGTGTGGTGCGGCCGGGCGGGGGCATCGCGGGCCGCCGCCCGCTGGACCCGGCCCGCGACCACGAGGACCGCGCCGGGCACCTCGCCCTGAGCCTGCCCGCGGCGACGGCCGGGCCGCTGCTGACGTCGGTGGCCGACCGGCTGGGCGCCGACGCCAACGAGGTGCTGCTGACCGGGCTCTCCCTGGCCCTGGCCCGGTGGCGGCCCTGCGGCCCGGAGGTCCTGGTGGAGCTGGAGGGCCACGGCCGGGAGGACATCGGCGCCGAGGCCGACCTCTCCCGTACGGTCGGCTGGTTCACCACCCTCTTCCCCACCCGCTTCGTCCTGGAGGGCCTGGAAGCGGCGGACGCCGAGGACGGCGGCCCCACCGCCGGTGAGGCACTGCGGCGGGTCCGGGAGCAGCTGCGGGCGATCCCGCGCAAGGGCATCGGGTACGGCCTGCTCCGCCATCTCGACCCGGTCGTCGGCAAGGAGCTCGCCGCGGCGGAGCCCGCGGGCCTCGGTTTCAACTACCTGGGCCGGCTGGGCGGTCCGGTCGGCGCCGACTGGCAGCTGCTGCCCGCCCACGGGGCCCGGCTCGACGCCCCCGGCCCGGGCATGCCGATGGCGCACGCCGTCGAGGTGAACGCCTTCGTCCTGGAGTCGGCGGACGGGCCCGTCCTGCACGCCGACTGGGCCTGGGCCGACGGCGTCCACGACGAGGCGGAGGTCCGGGCGCTGGCCGAGGGCTGGTTCCGGATGCTCGGCGCCCTCGTCGTCCACGCCGACCGCACCGGCCCCGCCGCCCCTTCCCCTGTCCCGCCCGCCTCCGGCCTGCTGCTCGACGCGATCGACCAGGACGAGCTGGACGACCTCGCGGCCTCCCTCGACCTCCTCTGACCCCGACCGGACCGCACCCCCGACCGGACCGCACCCCCGCCCCGCCGCCGCCCTCCCGCGGTCTCCCAGAAAGCGATCACCACATGAACACCAGCCGGCCGGCCATCGAGGACGTCCTGCCCCTCTCCCCGCTGCAGGAGGGCATGCTCTTCCACTCCGGGTACGACGAGGACTCCAAACACCTCTACATCGCCCAGTTCACCGTCGACCTGGACGGGACGCTCGACGCGGGGCGGCTGCACCGGGCCGCCGGGGAGCTGCTGCGCCGCCACGCCAACCTGCGGGTGGTCCTCACCCACCGCAAGAACGGCGACCCCGTCCAGGTGGTGCGCCGGGACATGGAGCCGGCCTGGCAGGAGCACGACCTCGGCGCCCTGCCCGCCGGGGCGGCCGACGAGCGGGCCGCGGAGCTGACGAAGGAGGACTGGGCCCAGGGCGTCGACAGCCGCCGCCCGCCGCTGCTGCGGTTCACGCTGCTGCGGCTGGCGGACGACCGGCACCGACTGCTGGTGACGGCCCACCACATCCTGCTGGACGGCTGGTCGTTCGGGCTGCTCTTCCGCGAGCTGTTCACCCTGTACGCGGGCGGCGAGCCGGAGCCGGTGCGGCCCTACCGGGAGTACCTGGCGCACCTCGCGCGCTGCGACCGGCCCGCCGCCGAGGCGGCCTGGCGCACCGCCCTGGCCGGTCTCGGTGCGCCCGGCCGGATCGCGGACGGCGCCGGCCGGGTCCTGCCCGGCGCCACCCCCGAGGACGTGGCGGTGCGGCTGGACGAGGAGCGGACGGCGGCGCTGACCGCGCGGGCCCGGGAGTGCGGGCTGCTGCTGACCAGCGTGGTCCAGGGCGCCTGGGCGGCGCTCATGGCCCGCGCCACCGGTCAGGACGACGTGGTCTTCGGTCTCACGGTCAGCGGCCGCCCCGCCGAACTGCCGGGTTCGGAGCGGATGATCGGCATGCTGATCAACACCGTGCCCGTGCGGGCCCGGATCGACGCGGCCGCCCCGCTGCGCCGGGTCTGCGCGGAGCTCCAGCGCGAGCGGGCGGGGCTGGTGGACCACGACCACCTGGGGCTGACGGAGATCCAGAAGCTGGCCGGCTCCCCGTCCGCCCTCTTCGACACGAACCTGGTCTTCGAGAACTTCCCGATGAGCGACTACGCGCTCGACCTGCCCGGCTTCGACCTGGAGGCGCGGATCCGGTTCCGGGACACCACGCACTTCCCGCTGACCCTGGTGGTCGAGCCGGGCGCGGCGCTCGGGCTGCGGCTGAGCCACCACCCCGGGCTCGTCGCCACCGAGCGGGTGCGGGAGCTGGGCGAGCGGCTGGTGCGGCTGCTGGAGCGGTGGACGGCCGACCCGGACGCGCCGGTGGAGGTCCTGGACGCGCTGACCGCGGACGAGCGCCACCGGGTCCTGGCCGAGTGGAACGACACCGCCGCCGCCCTCCCGGACACGACGCTGACCGCGCTGCTCGCGGAGCAGGCGGCCCGGACCCCGGACGCCACCGCCGTCGTCTTCGAGGGGGAGTCCCTGACCTACCGGGCGCTGGACGAGCGGGCGGGCCGCCTCGCGGACGTGCTCGCGGCCCGCGGCATCGGCCCGGAGAGCCTGGTCGCCGTCGCCGTACCGCGCTCCCTGGAGCTGATGGTCGCCCTGTGCGGGGTGCTGAAGGCGGGCGCCGCCTACCTGCCCGTCGACCCCGGCCAGCCCGCGGAGCGCAACCTCGGGATCATGGCCGACGCCGCGCCGGCGCTGGTGCTGAGCACCGGCTGGGAGGCGCCGGGGACGCCGGTGCTGCGCCTCGACGCCCCGCTCCCCGCGGCGGATCCCGCACCGCGGCCGGTGGTCCTGCCCGACCACCCGGCGTACGCGATCTTCACCTCCGGTTCCACCGGCCGCCCCAAGGGCGCGCTGGTCCCGCACCGGGCCATTGTCAACCGGTTGGAGTGGATGCAGCGGGAGTACGGGCTGGGGGCCGGGGACCGGGTGCTGCAGAAGACGCCGAGCGGCTTCGACGTCTCGGTGTGGGAGTTCTTCTGGCCGCTGCTGACCGGGGCGACCCTGGTGGTCGCAAAGCCCGGCGGCCACCAGGACCCCGCCTACCTGGCCGACCTGATCGCCCGGGAGTCCGTCACCACCGCGCACTTCGTGCCGTCCATGCTCGACGTGTTCCTGCGCGAGCCCGCCGCGGCGGGCGCCCGCTCGCTGCGCCGGGTGATCGCCAGTGGGGAGGCGCTGCCCCCGCACACCCAGGACGCCTTCTTCCGGGTCCTGCCCGGCGCGGAACTGCACAACCTGTACGGGCCGACCGAGGCCGCGGTCGACGTCACGCTCTGGCCCTGCCGGGCCGGGGACGCCGCCGTCCCGATCGGCCGGCCCGCCGCCAACACCCGTACGTACGTCCTGGACGGCCGGCTCGCCCCGGTGGCGCCCGGTACCGCGGGCGAGCTGTACCTGGCCGGCGTGCAGCTGGCCCGCGGCTACCTCGGCCGGCCCGCTCTGACCGCGGACCGGTTCGTGGCCTGCCCCTTCGAGCCGGGAGCCCGCATGTACCGCACGGGCGACCTGGTGCGCTGGCGGGCCGACGGCGTCCTCGAGTACCTCGGCCGCACCGACGACCAGGTCAAGATCCGCGGCTTCCGCATCGAACTCGGCGAGGTGCAGGGTGCCGCCGCGGGCTGCGCGGGCGTCTCCCACGCGGCAGTCGTCGTCCGCGAGGACCGCCCGGGCGACCCCCGGCTCGTGGCGTACGTGGTGCCCGGCCCGGGCGCCGCGCCGACCCCCGACGGGGTGCGCGGCGAGCTGGCCGCCGTACTGCCCGAGCACATGGTCCCGGCCGTGGTCGTGCTGGACGAGCTGCCGGTGACCCCGAACGGCAAGCTCGACCGGCGGGCCCTGCCCGCCCCCGCCCTGCGCACCGGCGGCCGCGGCGGCCGCACCGAGCGGGAGCGGATCCTGACGGGCCTGTTCGCGTCGGTGCTGGGCCTGCCCGAGGTGGGCGCCGACGACGACTTCTTCGAGCTGGGCGGCCATTCCCTGCTCGCGATGCGGCTGGTGGCGCAGGTACGCGGGGCGTTCGGCGCGGAGCTGGGCATCCGCGAGGTGTTCACCGCCCGCACCCCGGCCGCGCTCGCCGCGCTGATCGACGGCGCGGGCCGGGCCCGTCCCGCGCTGCGGCCGCAGGCGCGCCCGGAGCAGCTGCCGCTCTCCCCGGCGCAGCGCCGGCTGTGGTTCCTGGACCGGCTCGAGGGGCCGAACCCGGCCTACCACAGCGCGGTCGCGGTCCGGCTCGGCGGCCCGCTCGACGTGGAGGCGCTGCGCGGGGCGCTGGCCGACCTGGCCGAGCGGCACGAGATCCTGCGCACCGTCCACCCGGAGACCGACGGAGAGCCCCGTCAGGTCGTCCTGCCCCCGGCCCCGCCGGCCCTGGAGCTCCTCGACGCGGCCGGCGCCGACGCGGTGCCCGGGCTCGTCGCCGAGGTCGCGGGCCGCCCCTTCGACCTGGCGGCGCAGGTGCCGCTGCGGGCCGCGCTGCTCGCCTCCGGGCCGCAGGAGCACACGCTGGTGCTGGCCCTGCACCACATCGCCACCGACGGCGAGTCCTGGGGGCCGCTGCTGGAGGACCTGGCGCACGCCTACGCGGCCCGTACGGGCGGGGCCCCGGGCCCGCGCGCCCCGCTCGCCGTGCAGTACGCGGACTACACCCTGTGGCAGCGCGCCCTGCTGGCCGACGTCGCCGGGGAACAGCTGGCCCAATGGCGCACCGCGCTGGCGGGGCTGCCGGAGGAGCCCGCGCTGCCCACCGACCGGCCCCGGCCGGCCGTGGCCGACCCGGCGGGCGCCGCCCTCGCGTTCGGCCTGGACGCGGCGCTGACCGCGGAGCTGGAGGCACTGGCCCGGGCGCACGGGTGCACCGTCTTCATGGTGCTCCAGGCGGCTCTGGCGGTGGTGCTGTCCCGGCTCGGCGCGGGCACCGACGTGCCGGTCGGGACGGTCGTCGCGGGCCGCAGCGACGAAGCCCTGGACGAGCTGGTCGGCTTCTTCGTCAACACCCTGGTGCTGCGCACCGACCTCTCCGGCGATCCGACCTTCGCCGAACTCCTGGAGCGGGTCCGGGACACCGACCTGGCCGCCTTCGCCCACCAGGACGTCCCCTTCGAGCAGGTCGTCGAGGCGGTCAACCCGCGCCGCTCCCTCTCCCACCACCCGCTGTTCCAGGTGGCGCTGACGATGCGCCGGGCCACCGCCGCGGCCGCGCTGGAACTGCCCGGGCTGACCGCGGTGACCGAGGAGGTCGACGTACCGCAGGCCGAGTTCGAGCTGGCGCTGCAGTTCACCGAGGGGGCTTCCGCCGGCGAGGGACTGCGTGCGGTCGCCAAGTACCGTACGGGCCTGTTCGACGAGGCCACCGTGCGCGCCCTCGTGGAGCGGCTGCGGGGAGTCCTGCGGGCCGCGGTGCGCACGCCGCGCGGCCGGGTCTCGGCGCTGGAGGTGCTGCTGGAGCAGGAGCGCGAGCAGCTGCTCGGCGCCTGGCTGCCGCAGGGGCCGCGGGAGACCGCGGCGGGCGCCGTGCACCTGGAGTTCGCCCGCCGGGCCGCCCTGCACCCGGACGCCGTGGCCCTCGTCTCGGGCCCGGACGAGATCACGTACGGGGAGCTGGACCGGCGCGCGGACCGGCTGGCCGGGCGCCTGGCCGGGTACGGGGTCGGCGCCGAGACCCCGGTCGGCGTGCTGATGGCCCGCTCCCCCGAGGTCGTCGTCGCGATGCTGGCGGTGCTGAAGGCGGGCGGGGCGTACGTGCCGCTGCACACCGGGCACCCGGCCGCGCGCATGCAGAAGATCCTGGCCGACGCGGGCTGCCCCGTCCTGCTGGTCGACGAGGCCTTCGCCCCGCTCGGCCTGGAGTGCGCCCGTACGGTCCTGGTCACCCCCGCCGACACCGTCGGGCCGGACGAAGGGGGGTTCGCGGCCGCGCCGTGCCCGCCCGGGCAGCTCGCGTACCTGATGCACACCTCGGGCTCGACCGGCGAGCCCAAGGGCGTCTCCGTCACCCACCGGGACGTCCTGGACCTCGTGGCCGACCGGGGCTGGCACACCCGGGGCGCCGAGCGCGTCCTGTTCCACGCGCCGCACGCCTTCGACATCGCCGACTACGAGCTGTGGGTGGCGCTGCTGTCGGGCTGGCAGGTCGTCGTCGCCCCCGAGGGCGAGCCGACGGTCGCCGGGCTGGGCGCCCTGATCCGCGGGGCGGGCATCACCGCCGTGCACCTGACGGCCGGCCTGTTCCGCGTGGTCGCCGAGGAGGACCCCGGCCTGCTGGCCGGCGTCCGCGAGGTGCTGACCGGTGGCGACGTCGTCAGCCCCGCCGCGGTCCGCGCCGTGCTGGCCGCCTGCCCGGACACCGTGGTCCGCCACCTGTACGGGCCCACCGAGGCGACCCTGTGCGCGACCTCCCACCTGATCACCGGCGCCGCGGACGCCCACGGCCCGGTGCCGATCGGCCGCCCCCTGGACGGCACCCGTGCGTACGTGCTGGACGAGCGGATGCGGCTGGTGCCGCCGGGCACCCCGGGCGAGCTGTACCTCGCCGGTGCCGGAGTGGCGCGCGGCTACCACCGGCGGCCCGCGGCCACCGCGGAGCGGTTCGTCGCCGACCCGTTCGGCGCGCCCGGGACGCGCATGTACCGCACCGGCGACCTCGCCCGGTGGCGGGCCGACGGGCTGCTGGAGTTCGTCGGCCGGGCCGACGAGCAGGTGAAGGTCCGCGGCTTCCGCGTGGAGCCCGGCGAGGTCGAGGCCGCGCTGGCCGCCTGCCCGGGCGTCCGCCAGGCCGTGGTCGCCGTACGGGCCGCCGCGGACGGCGAGAGGCGGCTGGCCGGGTACGTGGTCGGGGAGGTCTCCGGGCCCTCGGTGCGGCGACGGCTGGAGCGGCTGCTGCCGGACTACATGCTGCCCTCGTACGTCCTGGTCCTGGACGCGCTGCCGCTGACCCCCAACGGCAAGGTGGACTACCGGGCCCTGCCCGAGCCCGCGCTGCCCGCCTCCGGCGGACGCGCCCCCCGGACGCCCCGGGAGGAGATCCTGGCGGGGCTCTTCGCCGAGGTGCTCGGCCTCGACGCGGTCGCCGCCGACGCGGGCTTCTTCGACCTGGGCGGCCACTCGCTGCTGGCCACCCGGCTGGTCAGCCGGATCCGCACCGCCCTCGGGGTCGAGCTGTCGCTGCGCGACGTCTTCCGCGCGCAGACCGTGGCCGCCCTCGCGGAGCTGGCCGGGAGCGCCGACCGGGCGCGGCCGCCGCTGCGCCGTGCGGAGCCCGGGCAGGGCGCGCCGCTGTCCTCGGCGCAGCACCGACTGTGGTTCGCGCACCAGGCGGAGGGCCCGTCCGGCCACCACAACGTGCCCTTCGCCTACCGGCTGAGGGGTCCGCTGGACGCTGCGGCGCTGCGTGCGGGGCTCGGTGACGTGGTGGCCCGGCACGAGGTGCTGCGGACCGTCTTCGACGAGTGCGGGGGCGAGCCGGTGATCCGGCTGCTGGAGGGTGCGGCGGCCGAGGTGCCGCTTGAGGTCCTCGCCGTCCCCGGGGCCGACGCCGCCGCCGTCGCGGACGCGGTGCGGGAGGTGACCGGCCACTGCTTCGACATCTCGGCCGAACTGCCGCTGCGGGCACGGCTGCTGGAGCTGGGGCACCAGGAGTGGGTGCTGGTGCTGGTGATCCACCACATCGCCACCGACGGCTGGTCCTGGGGGCCGCTCCTGGCCGACCTGGCCACCGCGTACGCCGCCCGCCTCGCGGGCGGGGAGCCCGTCTTCGAGCCGCTGCCCGTGCAGTACCGGGACCACACCGTCTGGCAGCGGTCCGTGCTCGGCGCGGAGGGCGACCCGGAATCGTTGATCAGCCGTCAGCTCGCGTTCTGGGCCAAGGAGCTGGCCGGCGCCCCGGCCGAGCTGGCCCTGCCCTACGACAGGCCCCGCCCGGAGGTGGCGGACTTCGCGGGCGGCTCCGTCCCCCTGGAGCTGGACGCGGAGCTGCACGCACGGCTGCTGGAGCTGGCCCGGCAGCACGACTGCACCCTCTTCATGGTCCTCCAGGCCGGCCTGTCCGTGCTCCTGTCCCGCCTCGGAGCCGGCACCGACATCCCGATCGGCACCGTCGTCGCCGGCCGCACGGACGAGGCACTGGACGACCTCGTCGGCTTCTTCGTCAACACCCTCGTCCTGCGCACCGACCTCTCCGGCGACCCGGCCTTCACGGACCTGCTCGCCCGGGTACGGGAGGGCGACCTCGCCGCCTACGCCCACCAGGACGTGCCCTTCGAGCGGGTCGTGCTGGGGGTGAACCCGGAGCGGTCCCTCGCCCGGCACCCGCTCTTCCAGGTGCTGCTCCAGGTGCAGAACGAGCCGCCCGCCCTGCCCCGCCTGACGGGCCTCACGGCGCAGCCGCACCCCGTCGAATGGGCGGTGTCCAAGTTCGACCTCGGCGTGGACCTCGGGGAGCAGCGCGCCGCCGACGGCACCCCGCTGGGCCTGGCCGGGGAACTCACCTACGCCACCGACCTGTTCGACCGTACGAGCGTCGAGCAGCTGGCGGCGGACTTGGCCCTGGTGCTGCGCTCTCTCGCGGCCGCCCCGGAGCGGCCGGTCGGCTCGGTCGACGGCCCGGCCCCGCGCACGGCCGCGGCCGCCCCCACGGCGCCGGAGCCGGCCGCGGACCCGGGCGGCAGCACCGAGGACCGCGTCCGCGCCCTGTACGCCGAAGTCCTGGACCGGGACGAGGTGGGCCCGGACGACAACTTCTTCGCCCTGGGCGGCCACTCCCTGCTGGTCACCCGACTGATCAGCCGGATCCGGGCCGAACTCGGCCGGGAGCTGAAGATCCGCCAGCTCTTCCAGCACCCCACCCCGGCCCGCACCGCCGCCCTGCTCACCGACGCGCCGAAGGCCCGTCCCACGCTCCGCCGCGCCGCCGATGCCTGAGCCGACCCCCGCCCCCGCCCCCGCCACCCGCACCACCCCGCACGCCCCTGGAGGTCCTGTGTTCCCCGTTTCGTTCGCCCAGCGGCGGCTGTGGTTCCTCAACCAGCTCGGCGAGACCGGCGCCGCGTACAACTGCCCCCTCACCACCCGGCTGCGCGGTCCGCTGGACCCGCGGGCGCTGGCCGCGGCCCTCGGCGATCTGACCGGGCGGCACGAGGTGCTGCGGACGGTCTTCCCCGAGGTGGACGGCGAGCCCGTGCAGCAGATCACCGACCGGGCGCCGGAGCTGCCCGTCGTCCGCCTCGGCGAGGCGGAGCTCGCCGGCGCGCTGGCCGCCGAGGCCGGGCACGTCTTCGACCTCACCGCCGAACTCCCGGTGCGGGCCCGCCTCTTCGCCCTGGGCGACGAGGAGTGGGTGCTGGCGCTGGTGATCCACCACATCGCCACCGACGGCTGGTCCTGGGGGCCGCTCCTGGGCGACCTGGCCGCCGCCTACGCCGCCCGGTGCGCGGGCGGGGAGCCCGCCTTCGAGCCGCTGCCGGTGCAGTACCGGGACTACACGCTGTGGCAGCGCGAGCTGCTCGGCTCGGAGGACGACCCGGAGAGCGTGCTCGGCGAACAGCTCGCCTTCTGGACGCGGGAGCTGGCCGGGATCCCGGCCGAGCTGGCCCTGCCCGCCGACCGGCCGCGCCCCGCGGTGGCGAGCTTCGCGGGCGGCTCCGTCCCCGTCGAGCTGGACGCGGAGCTGCACGGACGGCTGCTGGAGCTGGCCCGGCAGCACGGCTGCACCCTCTTCATGGTCCTCCAGGCCGGCCTGTCCGTGCTCCTGTCCCGCCTCGGAGCCGGCGCCGACATCCCGATCGGGACCGTCGTCGCCGGCCGCACGGACGAGGCACTGGACGACCTCGTCGGCTTCTTCGTCAACACCCTCGTCCTGCGTACCGACCTCTCCGGCGACCCGGCCTTCACCGAGCTCCTGGAGCGGGTCCGGGAGAGCGACCTCGCCGCCTTCGAGCACCAGGACGTGCCCTTCGAGCAGGTCGTCGAGGCCGTCAACCCCGAGCGGTCCCTCGCCCGCCACCCCCTCTTCCAGGTGATGATGACCCTCGACAGCGGCGAGGGCCCCGCCTTCGCCCTGCCCGGCCTGGAGTGCGCGGAGCAGTCCGCCGCCTGGGACGTCGCCAAGTTCGACCTCACCGTCGACTTCCAGGAACGGTGGGACCCGTCCGGCGTCCCCGCCGGGATCGGCGGAGCCCTGGAGTACGCCACGGACCTGTTCGACCGGGCCACCGCCGAGGACCTCGCGGCCGCCCTCGCCCGGGTGCTGGAGCGCCTCGCCGCCGACCCCGCCGCCCCGGTCGGGCAGACCGACCCGCTCTCCGCCGAGCAGCGCGCGCTGGTCCTGTCCGGCTGGAACGACACGGCCGCGCCGGTGCCCGCGGGGACCCTGCCCGAGCTGTTCGAGGAGCGGGCCGCCCGCACCCCCGGCGCGACCGCCCTGGTCTTCCGGGACACCGCGCTGACCTTCGCCGAACTCGACGCCCGCGCCGACGCGCTGGCCCACCGCCTCGCCGGGCACGGGGTCGGCCCGGAGCACCTGGTGGCCCTGGCCCTGCCCCGGTCCGCCGACTCCGTCGTGGCGCTGCTCGCGGTGCTCAAGGCGGGCGCCGCCTTCGTCCCCGTCGACACGGACTACCCGGCCGAGCGGATCGCCCGCCTGCTGTCCACCACGACCACCGTCGTCACCGACGCCGCGACCGCCCCGGGGCTCCCGGACACCGGCGCCGTCCGCGTCCTCGTCGACGCGCCGGGCCCGGTGCCGGCGGGCTCCGGTCCCGTCCCGGGCCGCCGGATCCTGCCCGGCAGCGCCGCGTACGTGATCCACACCTCGGGGTCGACCGGCGAGCCCAAGGGTGTCGTCATCGACCACGCGGGGCTGCGCAACCTGTACGCCTTCCACCGGGCCGGGGTCATCGCCCGCGCGGAGGAGCTGCACGGCGGGCGCCGGATGCGCATGGCGCTGACGGCCGCGCTGTCCTTCGACACCTCGTGGGAGGGGCTGCTGTGGATGGTGGCCGGCCACGAGCTCCACCTCGTCGACGACGACACCCGCCGCGACGCGGCCGCGCTGGTCCGGCACATCGCCCGCGCCGGCACCGACGCCCTCGACGTCACCCCGACCTACGCCGAACAGCTCGTCGAGGAGGGCCTGCTCGACGATCCCGCGCACCGGCCCAAGGTGCTGCTGCTCGGCGGTGAGGCGGCGGGCGCCGCCCTGTGGACGCGGGTCCGGGCCGCCGAGGGGATGCTCTGCCACAACCTGTACGGACCCACCGAGTGCAGCGTCGACACCCTGTGGTGGGACGCCGCCCTCAGCGAGGCCCCGCTCGTGGGCCGCCCGCTCGCCAACACCCGGGCGTACGTGCTGGACTCCGGGCTGCGGCCCGTCGCCCCCGGCGTCCCGGGCGAGCTGTACCTGGCCGGACCGAGCCTGGCCCGCGGCTACCTGAACCGGCCCTCGCTCACCGCGGGCCGCTTCGTGGCCTGCCCGTTCGAGGACGGCGCCCGCATGTACCGCACGGGCGACCTCGTCCGCTGGGACCGCGAGGGCCGCATCGAGTACCTCGGCCGCGCCGACGACCAGGTCAAGATCCGCGGCTTCCGCATCGAACCCGGCGAGATCGAGGCGGCCTTGCGGGCCTGCCCGGAGGTGGCGCAGGCCGCCGTGCTCGCCCGGGACGGCGGGCCCGCCGGGAAGCGCCTCATGGCGTACGTGGTGGCGGCCGCCGGCCGCAGCGCCGAGCCGGGCGCGCTGCGCGGGCGGCTCGCCGCACAGCTGCCGGACCACATGGTGCCCTCGGCCTTCGTGGTCCTGGAGGCCTTCCCGATGAACCGGAACGGCAAACTGGACCGGGCGGCGCTGCCCGCGCCGGACTTCGGCGCGCTGCTGAACTCCCGCGCACCGCGCGGGCCGCGCGAGGAGCTCCTGGCGGAGCTGTTCGCGCAGGTGCTGGAGCTGCCGTCGGTGGGCGCCGAGGACAGCTTCTTCGAGCTGGGCGGCCATTCGCTGCTCGCGACCCGGCTGCTCTCGCGGATCCGGACCGTCCTGGGCGGTGACCTGGGCATCCGGCAGCTGTTCCAGCACCCGACGGTGGCCGGGCTGGCCGCCTGCCTGGCCCAGGGCTCCGCCCCCGGGGCGGCCCCCCGTCCCGCCCTGACCGCGGCGGCGGAGCGGCCCGAGACCCCGCCGCTGTCGGCCGCCCAGCGCCGGCTGTGGTTCCTGAGCCGGGCGGGCCAGTCCGCGGGCTACCACTGCCCGTTCGCGCTGCGGCTGCGCGGCCCGCTGGACACCGCGGCGCTGGCCGCGGCCCTGGGGGACGTCACCGACCGGCACGAGGCCCTGCGCACGGTGTTCCCCGAGGCGGCGGGCGAGCCGTACCAGCGGGTGCTGCCCGCAGGGGGCGGCGTACCGCTGGAGCGGGTGGACTGCGGTCCGGAGGGGACCGCCGGGGCCCTCGACGCCCTGCTGGCCCGCCCGTTCGACCTGGCCGCGCGGCCCCCCGTACGGGCGGCGCTGCTCGCGGCCGGGCCGCAGGAGTGGGTGCTGGGTCTGGTGGTGCACCACATCGCGCTCGACGGATGGTCCTGGGGGCCGCTGTTCCGGGACCTGTCCGAGGCGTACGCCGCCCGGTGCGCGGGCGCCGCGCCCCGTTTCGAACCGCTGCCGGTGCAGTACGCCGACTACACGCTCTGGCAGCGGGAGCTGCTCGGCGCGGAGGACGACCCCGCGAGCCCGCTCTCCCGCCAACTCGCCTTCTGGAAGGGCGCGCTGGCCGGTGCGCCCGCCGAGCTGGCCCTGCCCTACGACCGGCCGCGCCCTGCGGCACCGGACTTCGCGGGCGGCTCCGTCCCCGTCGACCTGGACGCCGAACTGCACGGCCGACTCTTGGAACTGGCCCGCGCGCACGGCTGCACCCTCTTCATGGTGGTGCAGGCGGCGCTGGCCGTGACCCTGTCCCGGCTCGGCGCGGGGACCGACGTACCGATCGGGACGCCCGTCGCGGGCCGCAGCGACGAGGCCCTGGACGACCTCGTCGGCTTCTTCGTCAACACCCTCGTCCTGCGCACCGACGTCTCGGGCGATCCGACCTTCGTCGAACTCCTGGGCCGGGTCCGGGAGACCGACCTCGCCGCGTACGAGCACCAGGACGTGCCCTTCGAGCGGGTCGTGGAGGCGGTCAACCCCGAGCGGTCCCTCGCCCGCCACCCCCTCTTCCAGGTGCTGCTCCAGGTGCAGGACGGCGACGACGGCACGCTCGCGCTGCCCGGCCTCGACGTCCGCCCCGAGCCGTTCCGCTTCGACGTCGCCCAGTTCGACCTGACGCTGGACGTCCAGGAGCACCGGGACGCCGAGGGCCGCCCCGCCGGGATCTCCGGCTTCCTGGAGTACGCGGCCGAGCTGTTCGACCACGCCACCGCCAAGGACCTCGCCGCGGCCCTGGAACGGATGGTCCGGCTGCTCGCGGCGGCGCCGGAGCTGCCGGTCGGCGCCGCCGACCCGCTGACCCCCGAAGCCCGCCGGCGGGTGCTGACCGACTGGAACGACACCGCGCTGCCGGTGCCGGACGCCACCGTGCCCGAGCTGTTCGCGGCGCGGGCCGCCCGTACCCCCGACGCGACCGCGCTGGTGCACGGGGCCGAGCGGATCGGCTTCGCCGCCCTCGATGCCTGGTCCGACCGGCTCGCCCGGCGCCTCGTCCGGGACGGGGCGGGGCCGGAGCGGGTGGTGGCCATCGCCCTGCCGCGCTCCCCGGCGGCGGTGGCCGCGATCCTGGCCGTCCTCAAGGCCGGTGCGGCGTTCGTCCTGGTGGACACCGGATACCCGGCCGAGCGGATCGCGCACATGCTGGCCGACTCCGCCCCTGCGCTGCTGGTCACGGACTCCGCGACCCCCCCGCTGCTGCCGCTCGCCGAGTCGGCGCGGGTCCCGCTCGTCCTCACCGACGAGGCGGACGAGGAGGACGCCGTCGACGCCGCGGCGCCGGCTCGGCCCCGGCCGGGCGACGCCGCGTACGTCGTGTACACCTCGGGGTCCACGGGCCGGCCCAAGGGCGTCGTCGTCGACCACGCGGCGCTGCGCAACCTCTACGCCCACCACCGCGCCCACACCATGGCCGAGGGGGAACGGACCGCCGCCGGACGGCAGTTGCGGGTGGCGTTGGTGGCCTCGCTGTCCTTCGACGCCTCCTGGGACGCCCTGATGTGGATGGTGGCCGGGCACGAACTCCACCTGATCGACGACGCCGTGCGCCGCGACTCCGCCGCCTTCGCCCGGTACGTCGCCGACGCCGCCCTCGACGTCGTCGACACCACCCCGACGCACGCCGAGCACCTGATCGAGGCGGGCCTGCTCGACGCCCCGCCGCGGCTGCTGCTGATCGGCGGGGAGGCCGCGGGCGAGGGGCTGTGGAGCCGGCTGCGCGCCACCGAGGGGATGCTCGCCTACAACCTGTACGGCCCCACCGAGTGCACGGTCGACGCCTTGTGGTGGGACACCGCGCGCAGCGAGCGCCCGCTCATCGGCACTCCCGTCGCCAACACCCGCGCCTACGTGCTCGACGCGGCGCTGCGCCCGGTGGCGCCGGGGGTGCCCGGCGAGCTGTACCTGGCGGGTGCCGGGCTGGCGCGGGGCTATCTGCGGCGCCCGGGGACGACGGCGGAGCGGTTCGTGGCCTGCCCGTTCGAGGACGGGGCCCGCATGTACCGCACCGGCGACCTCGTCCGCCGGGACCGCGAGGGCCGCATCGACTACCTCGGCCGCGCCGACGACCAGGTCAAGATCCGCGGCTTCCGCATCGAACCCGGCGAGATCGAGGCCGCGCTCGCGGCGGCGCCCGGGGTGGACCGGGCCGCGGTGACCGTACGGGAGGACGGACCCGGCGGCGCGAAGCGGCTGGTCGGGTACGTGGTCCCGGCCCCCGGCGGGGCGGGCTCCGCGGTGGACGCGGCGGCTTTGCGCGCCCACCTCGCGGCGACGCTCCCCGCGCACATGGTGCCGTCGGCGTTCGTCGTGCTCGACGCCTTCCCGCGCACCCCGAACGACAAGCTCGACCGGGCCGCGCTGCCCGCACCGGAGCCCGCCGCGGCCGGGGACGGCCGGGCAAGCCGCGCGCCGCGCGGCCGGCGGGAGGAGGTCCTGGCGGGCCTGTTCGCCGAGGTGCTGGGGCTGCCGTCGGTGGGCGCCGAGGACAGCTTCTTCGACCTCGGCGGCCACTCCCTGCTCGCGGCCCGGCTGATGGCCCGGGTGCGCGAGGCGCTGGGCGAGGAGCTCGGCGTCCAGGACCTGTTCGCCGCGCCCACGGTCGCCGGGCTCGCCGCCCGCTCCGGCGGCACGGTCCCCGGCGGGGACGCGGACCCGCTGGCGCCGCTGGTCACCCTGCGCACGGGGGCGCCCGGCGCGACGCCCGCCCTGTTCTGCATCCACCCGGGCGCGGGCACCGGCTGGGTGTACCGGGGCCTGCTGGAGCACCTGGAGGCCCAACGCTCCGTACACGCCCTGCAGTCGCGGGCGCTGAGCGAGCCGGGGGCGCGGCCCGGGAGCGTCGTGGAGATGGCCGCGGAGTACGCGGCGCGGATCCGCGCGGTGCAGCCGCACGGCCCGTACCACCTGCTGGGCTGGTCCTTCGGGGCGGTGGTCGCGCACGCGGTGGCCGTGGCGCTCCAGCAGGACGGCGAGGAAGTGGCCGGCCTGACCCTGCTCGACGGCTATCCGGCGGCCCCCGGCGAGGCGGCGGCCCCGGCCGCGGACCCACTGAGCGACCTGCTGGAATCGCTCGGCTACCCGCCGCGCGAGGAGCACGACGCGGCCGCGAGGGGCCCTCTGACCCTGGCCGACCTGCTGGCGGCGGCCGCCGCCGAAGACGGCCCGCTGTCGGTCTTCGACGCGGCGACCGTCGCCGCCCTGGGCGAGGCCTACGTCCACCACGACCGGCTGGCCGCCGCCCACCGTCCGGGGGTGTTCCGGGGCGGAGTGACGCTGGCCGTCGCCGCCCACGAGCCGGACGCGCCCGGCCCGCAGGCATGGGCACCGTACGTAACGGGCCCGGTCACCCACCACCACATCCCCTGCACGCACGGCGAGATGATGGCACCCAAGCCCGCCGCCGAGATCGCCGCGCTGCTGGGCGAGGGCACGGTGGGCCGGTGAGCGCCGAGCGCGGCGCGCTGCGCCGCCGGGACTTCCGGCTGCTGTGGGCGGGAGAGTCCGTGAGCCAGTTCGGGAGCGCGGCCACCCGGGTGCTGCTGCCGCTGATCGCGGTGGACACCCTGGACGCGGGGCCCCTCACCATGGGGGTGCTGGGCGCCGCGGCCTGGGTGCCGTGGCTGCTGTTCGGGCTGCCCGTGGGCGCCTGGACCGACCGCATGCGCCGCCGACCGGTGATGATCGTGTGCAACGCGGTATCAGCGCTGCTGATGCTGTCACTGACCGCAACGGTGGCGTTGGACCTCCTGACAACAACGCAACTCATACTGGTAGCAGTCCTCTCAGGCACAGCCGACGTGTTCTTCCGGGCCGCCTACAGCGCGTACCTGCCGACCGTTCTGCCGCACGAGGAGCTCGCCGACGGCAACGCCCGGCTGCAGACCAGCGAATCGGTCGCGGAGGTCGTCGCACCGGGGGTGGGCGGGGCACTGGCCCAGGCCGGAAGCGCGGCGGCCGGCTTCCTCACCGACGGCCTGAGCTTCCTGATCTCGGCGGCCCTGCTCCTGCGCATCCGAACCCCGGAGGCCCCACCGGGCGGCGAAGAACGGAGCGCGACGAAACGTTCGCTGACGGCAGAAATCCGCGAGGGCGTGGCCTTCCTCACCCAGGACCCGTTCCTGCGCACGATCCTCCTCTGCGACGCGGCGATGAACCTCTTCCTCGCCGGCGCCCAGTCCCTGTCGATCCTGTTCCTGAGCCGGACGGTGGGCGCCCCGGGCGGGCTGATCGGCATCCTGATCGCGCTGGCCGCGCTGGGCGGCGTCCTGGGCGCGGTCCTCTCCCCTCACCTGGCCCGCCGCTTCGGCACGGCCCGGGCGGTCCTGCTGTGCGCGTTCTGCAGCGGCCCGTTCGGCCTCCTGATCCCCCTCACCACGGACGGCATAGGCCTGCTGGCCTTCCTGGCCGGCGAGTTCACCCTGATGACCGGAGTGGTAGCCGGCAACGTCATCATCGTGAGCTTCCGCCAGGCCTACTGCCCCCCGGACATGCTGGGCCGGGTCAGCTCCACGATCCGCTTCGTGATGTACGGCACGATCCCGGTGGGCAGCCTCCTGGGCGGCGCCCTGGGCACCCTCCTCACCGAACGCAACGCCCTATGGCTCCTCTACACCGCCAACGCCCTGTCTGCCCTACTCCTCCTAACGGGCCCCCTCCACACCACCCAAAACCTCCCCACACCCCCAAACCCGACCAGGGAGGCCGACGGCGTCACCCGATGAGCGCCCGGCCCCCGGGCGAGGCTGACACGGGGCCGCCTCCGGAGGCGGCCTTCGTCAGAACCGAGGATCAGCGGCCCTTGTCGACGGGCTCCAGGATCGCGACGTACCCCACGTGGTGGGTCATCGGAAAGGTGTCGCAGATCAGAGGTCCCACGTACCGGATCCCAGAGGCAGTTCTTGGCTCGGTGAAGGGCTTTCGGGCGCTCGGAGCGTCAAACGGGCGTCAACCGCCCACGTCGGCCGCACCTTCGCGGCACCGTTGCAGCAAGGTCTGTCAACAGCAGGTCAGCCACGCGTACCTCGACCACTGCGGTTCCGTATTCGGTCATGGTGCGCGTCAGTGCAAGGTCCTAGGGCCCCCGGTTTTTCTTGGCGCGGACGACGGGCACTGGAGCGACGGCTGGAGTGAATTCGCCTGCTAGCTACCCAAAGAGTAGACATCCGGCCAAGTCGGTAGATAGGCGAGCCATACACACATTCGTTCGATAGATTCACGCGGCCACGTCATTGATCAACGAGATCGGAGACATGTGTTCCGCGTGAAGAGAAGGCTCGCCACATCCTTATCCGCAGCGGCATCGGCCGCAGTGCTGTCCCTGGCAGCAGCCACGCCGGCGAGCGCGAGTCCGCCAACCGCCAGTTGCAGTGAAACTCATCAGGCCAGGATCATCTTCTGGGCGGTGGCCTGCTCCCAACCCGGCCAGCCGGTGATCGGCGCCTTCGCCACCTGGCGAAACATACCCATCACGTTCGACAGCGCGGCGCCCCAGGGGACGACAGTGCAGGCGTCGAACTACCTGACCATGGTGCCCAACACCGAGGGCGGCATGTTCGCCAACCACATCGAGGTCGGGCTGTACGCGGAGCAGACCGGCCCTTCGAGCAGTACGTACGGTCCACGGTGGACCGAAGTCGGCAACAGCGGTGGCAAGACCCACGCCATCACCCAGGGCATAGACCCGGACAAACCGAACAACGTCAACCACACCTACATGACGATCCGGCAGGCGAGCGGTGACCAGTGGGACGTGCTGTACGACTTCAACTGGGTCGGCAGCACCACCGACCAGCTGAAAGTCCCGCGGGGCAACCCCAACCGCATTGACATCGGCCTGGAGGTCATGGGCAGCAGTACGTAACGGTCCCCGAGATCGCCAACCGGGTGCAGTACATGGCCGAGAACAAGGTCTGGTCCCGCTCCGCCTCCGCTGACACTGCGCAGGCCGTCACTTTGGGCGTGTGCGGTCAAAGGAGTCCATGGGACCCGAACTTCATCTACACTCCGCCGAACTGCTTCAAGGCGAAGCTGACCGACGGCGCCAAGTTCACGCAGTGGGCCGTGAGCAAGCCTGGCGCAGCCGGCTCCTCCCCCGTCGCGCCGCGAACCGCTCCGATCGTGCCGCAATCGGCACCCGGCCGTGCCCCAGTCGGCACGTTCAACGGGACCGACCAGGACGCGCTCGCCCGGTGTATGGCCGAGGACCCCGGCGCATGCCTTGTGACGGTGCCGGGGCTGGCGGAGTGCGTACGCACCGCGAAGCAGTGCAACGCCGCCGCCCTGACACCCACCGCATCACACCCCACGCGTGCGCCGTCGGCGCGGTCCTCAACGCCTCCCGTTCCGTCGCCGCTGGATATCGGTGGGCGCGCTGCGGCGGCGTTCGGCGTCCCGGTGCAGGACGTTCACGTCAGCATCGGCAGCAGCAACAACACCTCCGGCAAGACGGTGCCTTCGGCTGGGCCGCAACCGGAAGATGGTGCCGTCTGGACGGTGAAGTCCGAGGCGATGACCAAGGGCCTTTCCGTCCCCGGCACCGTCGTCCGGGGGTTCCGTGCCACCTACTCGGCTGCAAGCGGCCGGCTTCTTGACGCCTGCTGGGGGCAGATGTGCGCCCGATGACCCGCACTGTCCCCGCTTCAGGAGCCTCCCTGCGTCTGCCCCGTGACCCCATGGCCGGCCAGCGTCGCTCTCGTCTGACCCGCCGGACGGGCGCGGTGTTCGCGGCCCTGTTCGCCTTCCTCCTCACCACCGTGACGGCTGCGACCGCCGCGCCGGAGGAAACGATTCGCCACGCCGTCTCGGTCGACGGCCCAGCCGCCGACGAGGGGAACCTGCGCACCGAGTGCGCTGCGCACCCGGAGGCCAAGACCAAGAAGGGCTGGATCAAGAACCGCTTCGAGACATGCGTGCACCAGCCCGTCTACCTCAAGCTCCTCGACGACAGGCGGCGGCTGCGCGGCGAGCTGTGGTTCGACCTGTGGATGCTCGGCTTTTCCTACGACGGATCCCGCCGCGTGGACTACGTCACCAGTATCGAGAACATCCGCGCCAAGGCCGTTGCCGGCGAGAACCCGGCCACATGGAAGCTCGGACAGTCCTTTTCCCACTCGATCAACGCCTCCGCCAGTGACCCCAACCCGGACATGACGAAGCCGGCGGTGACCAGCCGCGAGGACAGCATCGAGCAGTGGAAGACCAAGCCTCAATGGGTCCTGACCTACACCTCCCCCGACACGGGCCGCGTGGACCCCGCCAACGCCCAGCGCGTCGCCGGGCAGGTCACCCTCGCCATGAACATCACCTCACCTACAGCCGTGCCCTGGGTCGACTCGAACATGGCGTACTCCAACGTTCGCTTCGACTACACCGGCCGGGCTGCCGGAAAGCACAAGGGCACCGTGTTCGTCGAGGCCCGCGTGGAGTTGACCATGAGCCTGAAGGACCCGGAGGTCGACCAGAGCGCCCGGCACATCCTCGACGCCCAGCAGCTGCCCGAACGCACCTTCCCCTCGTGGCCCGGCAAGTCGGTCCCAGGATCGAGCGAGCCGCTGCACCGCCTTATCGACCGCGGCAAGCAGGACGCGAACCGGGACGTGGCGATCGCCACCTGCAACGATGTGTGGGGCAACTATGAAGGCAGCGGCCTGGAGTGCGACGAGTACCCGTTCTCCAGCACCTACGAAGGCGCCGCGAAGAACGACAACCGCTACAGTGCCCGGCTCATAGACGGCCGCGACAACCGCAAGGGAGGCGAACGCATCCAGAAGGTATACGAGGAGAACCGCATCCTCGACAACGACCCCTTCTACGTCAAGATCGTTCCCTGAGACCAGCCGAGGCCTTTCGTGACCATCCTTGCCGAACACCGGCTGCTGGCCGTCCCCGACCGCCGGGTCATCGAACTGTACGACGCCGATGCTTACGTCGGGACGGCAGCCGTCCTGGACCAGCTCGACGAACACGTGGTGGCCGGCGACGGATACCACCTCTACATCGGCAGCCTGCAAAGCGGCGTGGGCGTCGAAGTCGCCATCCGGGTCCACGACGCTCCACCGGCCATGTGGCCGCCCGCCGACGGCAGCACAGAACTGACCTTGGAGTGCGCAACCGGCACCCTGATCGTCGGCGAGTTCACCGCGGGAGTCGCAGGCGAAGTCGAACTCCCCCGCCCCGGCGTCTACCGGGTCCGCGCCTCATGGCAGGGACGCGAGTCCACAGCCCACCAGGCCTCCGCCATCCGCCTGCGCGCCGTCGAGGAACAGTGGAACCGGACAGCCACACGACAGGCACTCGACACCCTCGCGGGCTCCGAAACGTACGGCTTCGACATGTGGTACCTCCACGAACCCGAAGACGAGGACCCGGAATGACAGCAGCCTGAGCAAGACCGGTGAGGCCGGCGCACCCCGCGCGCCGGCCTCACCGCCGCTCACAGTGACGGCCAAGCCCGCTCTGCCCGACTGCAATTGAAGACGGCACAAGGCGAGTTGGCACACCACCACAGGGGCGGCGCGAAAGTTGAGGCGGCCCGGCGGTACTGCTCCCAGAGCGCCTGGGCGCCGGGCGTGGCCGCGCACGCCATATCGGCCCGACCTGAAGCTGACCCTATCGGCGACTGATCCCCACCGGCTCCCGCGAGCCCGTCACCCGCCCGCGACGCCGGCCTTTCCGTGGTCACCTCGGCTGCGGTCCTCGTCGAGGCATCCACCCCAGGATCAACGACGCCGCCCTCACGTGGACGCTGTCCCGGTCGCGGGTCGAGCCGGTCACTCAGGCACTCGCCCAGTCCGCCGCCACCCTGCTGCGCGCGGCCGGACTGCACAGCCACACGTACGCCATCGACGCCGTGCTCTGCGCCGCAGCCCTCGCCCAGCCGGGTCGCGTCACCGTCCTGACGTCTGACGTCGAGGGCATCACCATGCTCACCACGGACCACCCCCCGTGACCGCTGAGAAGGTCTGACTCCCGCCGCGCGGCATCAGGGACCGGACCGTGATCGACTCAGCGGCGTTGCCACTCTTCTGCCAGGAGTCGGTAGGAGCGCACCCGGTCGGCGTGGTCGTGGGTGATGGTGGTGATGATCAGTTCATCGGCGCCGGTGGCCTCCTGGAGTTGTTCGAGCTGGTCCGCGACCCGCCCGGGTGAGCCGACGAACTGGGTGTCGACGCGGTCGGCGACCAGGGCCCGGTCCTCTTCGGTCCAGGTGTGGGCGCGGGCCTCGTCCGGGGTCGGGAAGGGGATGGCGCCCTCAGCAGTGCGGATGCTGCGGACCCACAGGCCGTAGCCGGTGGCGAGTTCGCGGGCGGTGTCGTCGTCCTCGGCGACGACGACGTCGGCGGAGACGCTGAGGTAGGGCTTGTCGAGGTGGTCGGACGGCAGGAACGCGGCGCGGTAGCCGTCGGCCGCCTCCAGTACGGTGGCCGGGCTGACGTGGTAGTTGGCGGTGAAGCGCAGGCCGTTGCGGCCGGCGACGTCGGCGCTCTGTCCGCCGCTGCTGCCGAGGATCCAGACCTGCAGGTCCGCGCCCTCGCCGGGCGAGGCGTGCGCCTCGGTCCCGTCCGTCGAGCGGTAGTCGCCGCGCAGGAGCGCGAGGATGTCGTCGACCTGTTCGGCGTAGTCCTGGGGGCGGGCGCCGGGCTGGTGGAGCAGTTGCTGCTGGAGCCGGAAGCGGGGGGAGCCGATCAGGTGCTCGAAGGAGAACCGGGGCGGGATCTTCAGGCCGTTGGGGGCGTGCCCGTCGACGACGGGGGTCGTGGTCGGCCGGGGGTCCGCCGGCTGCCCGGCGGGTCGGCCGCCGGAGCGGCCGAGCCCCAGATCGAGCCGCCCGGGATGCAGGGCGTCGATCAGTCCGAACTCCTCGACGGTGGACAGGGCGGTGCGGTGACCGAGCTGTACGGCGCCGGAGCCGATCCTGATGGTGGAGGTGGCGGAGGCGGTCAGGGCCAGTACGACGGCGGGTGACGCTCCGGCCACGCCCGGGTTGAGGTGGTGCTCGGCGAACCAGTAGCGGGCGTAGCCGAACCGCTCGGCCTGCCGGGCCAGATCGATGGTGTTGCGCAGCGCCTGGGCGGCGGTGGCGCCGGACGGGATCGGGACGAGGTCGAGGACTCCGAGAGGGATGCCGGACATGGTCGGGTGGTGCTCCTCAGCGGTCGGTGGGCGCGGGCGCCGGTAAGGCGGGGAGATCGGGCTCGGGTGCCGCGGTGACCGGAGTCCAGGGGAACGGCGGATCGGGGATCTCGCGGCGCAGCACCGGTGCGATCTCGGACTGGAAGAGTTCGAGCGAGGCCCGGTGCTGGGCGGGGGTGAGACCGCCGGCGTCGGCCTGGAGGTGGAGCACGCTGTGTCCGAACCGCTCGTGGTAGCGGTGCACCTTGTCGACGATCTGCTCCGGGCTTCCGATCAGCGCCGAGCTGCGTGCGACGAAGTCCTCCAGGGTGGCGAACACCGGCTCCAGGCCCAGGCTCTTCTGGAAGGCGAGTTGGCCCTCGAAGACCGGCCGGTACGCGGCGACGGCTTCCTGTGAGGTGCGGGCCGCGTAGTAGCCGGCGGTTCCCGCGCCGACGACGGCCCGAGCCGGGTCGTGGCCGTAGTGCTCCCAGCGCTCCCGGTAGTGGCGGATGAGTTCGGCGTACGGCTCGATGGGGTGGGTGACGTTGGCCGAGAAGAGCGGATCTCCGTAGCGGGCGGCGAGGTCGACCGACTCCCGGCTGGTCGCGCTGCCGTGCCAGACCCGTAGGGGCTGCTGAAGGGGTCTGGGCCACACTTCGGCGTCGGTCAGCTCGGGGCGGTAGCGCGGGGAGGCGCTCACCTTGTCCTGCCTCCAGATGCGGCTGAACAGCTCATAGCTCTCGGCGTTGCGGTCCCACTGGTCCTCGGGCGTGACGTGGAACAGCTCGCGCTGGGCGGTGCCGTTGCCCTTGCCGATGATCAGCTCGAGGCGGCCCGCGGACAGGTGGTCCAGCGTCGCGTAGTCCTCGTACGCACGCACCGGGTCGAGCAGGCTGAGGGTGGTGACGGCGGTGAAGAGGCGGATCCGGGAGGTGAGCGCGGCGATATGGCTGAGCACGACCGGTGGTGAGGAGGAGATGAACGGCCGTTCGTGGCGTTCGCCGACGCCGAAGCCGTCGAAGCCGAGTTCCTCGGCCAGCAGCGCGTTGTCGATCACCTCGCGGAAGCGCTCGTTGGTGGACTTCTGGATTCCGGTCACCGGGTCCGGGGCGTGCACGATGAGGGTGATGGCCAGGAACTTCACGAGGCCACCCGGCGGGTCTGCGCGTCCGCCTCCTGGCGGAACACACCACTGCGTTCGGCCTCGGCCACGAGGCCGGCCGAGTATCCGGCGGTGAACAGGTCCTGGGGCCGGGCGTCCGGCTCGCGCCAGGCGGCCGGGTGCCAGCCGCTGCCGGCCGGCGCCACGGCGAGATGGAACGGGGGACGTGCGGACATGAGAAGGGGGCCTTCCTGGTCGACCGTATGGGGTCATCGGCCCTCGTGCGGAGGGCCCGATGGCGGGGAACGGGTCAGGAACGACAGAGGGCGCCGGCCACCCGTTGCAGATCGATGTGGGGGCGGGAGTACAGGCGGACGCCGCCGCGCGCGACGAGAACAGCGGCAGCCGGGACGAGCGCGCGGGAAGCGGGGAAGACGGGGGACAACACCGTCACCTCCGCTCTTCCGGTTGCTCGTCCTGCTCGGGCCGGGGCCTGCCGCACCGGGCACGGCGGCCCCCCGTGTCCTCGGTCCTCGCAGCCTAGGCGGAGCCGGCCGGACGAAGATGGAGAGCGTGTTCCGGCTCCATGAATCCATCCGGGCGCCCTGGGCAGGGCGGGGCGGCCGCCCCACCCGTACGCGGCGTACGCGGCCCCGTTTGCCTGACGGCTACTTGTCGGTCTTCGGCAGACCGGGCGGGTTGATCGCGGACGTGGTCACGGCCTCGTCGGACAGGCCCCAGCGCTGAAGCACCTTGGCATACGTGCCGTTCTCGATGACGTGGTTGAGCGCGTCGGCGAGGGGCTTGGCCAGGCCGCTGTCCTTCTTGGTGGTGGCCGCGATGAGGCCCTGGAGGCCGGCCCCGGCACCGGAGTAGGTGCCGACGACCTCGGTCTTGCCGGTGGTGGCGGCGTGGTAGGCGGCGGTCGGGTTGGGGCCGAGGTAGAGGTCGATGCGGCCGGACTGGAGGGCGAGGTAGGTGTCGCTGTCGTTCTGGTAGTACTTGATGTCCACCGGCTTGCGTCCGGCCTTCTCGTTCTCCTTGCTCCACTCGACGAGCAGCTTCTCCTGGTTGGTGCCGCTGTTCACGGCGACCGTCCTGCCCGCCACGTCCGCGGGCCCGGTGATCTTCAGACCGCTGCCCTTCTTCGCCTCGAAGCCGAGGTTGTCCTCGCGGTAGGTGGCGAAGTCGTACTTCTCCTTGCGCTCCTCGGTGACGGTGATGTTGCTGAAGCCGACGTCGTACTTGGCACTGTCGAGGCCGACGAAGATGTTCTCCCAGGAGACCGTGTTGATGTGCGGCTTGAGGCCGAGCACGTCGGCGACCAGATGGGCGATGTCGGGCTCGACGCCGATGACGGTCTTGTTGTCCGTGGCGAAGAAGGTCAGCGGCGCGGCCGAGCCGGAGGAGTCGACGATCTCCAGGGTGCCTCGCTTGCGGATCTCCTCCGGGACCTCGGCGGCTATCGCGTCGACCTTGCCGGTGGTGACGCGGTTCTGGTCGGGGCTCAGGTTGATCTTCACCGTGTCGCCCGACGCGGCCGCGACCTCGGTCGTACCGCCGTCGGAAGGGTTGCCGCACGCGGCGAGGACGAGGGCGGCGGTCAGCCCCAGCGCGGCGGCGGTGGTACGGCGGGTGATCGAGGTGGACATGGTCGTGCTCCTTGCCTGGAGGGGGTGGGGATGGTCAGAGGACCTTGGAGAGGAAGGCGCGGGTGCGCTCGTGCCGCGGGTCGTCGAGCACGGCCGCCGGCGGGCCCTGCTCCACGACGACACCGCCGTCCATGAACACCACGGTGTCGGCGACCTCGCGGGCGAAGCCGATCTCGTGGGTGACGACGATCATGGTGGTGCCGGTGCCGGCCAGGTCCTTGATGACGTCGAGGACCTCGCCGACGAGTTCCGGGTCGAGCGCCGAGGTGGGCTCGTCGAAGAGCAGCACCTTGGGCTGGAGGGCGAGTGCGCGGGCGATGGCCACGCGCTGCTGCTGGCCGCCGGAGAGCTGCCGCGGATAGGCGGCGGCCTTGTCGGCGAGGCCGACGCGGTCGAGGAGCCGGCGAGCGGTCTCCTCCGCCTGCTTGCGCGGGCGGCGCAGCGCGGAGACGGGGGCCTCGATCAGGTTGTCCAGCACGGTCAGGTGCGGGAAGAGGTTGAAGTTCTGGAAGACGAACCCGATGTTGGTTCGCTGCTTCAGAACGTCCTTCTCCTTCAGCTCGTGCAGCTTGCCGCCGGAGCGGCGGTAGCCGATGAGCTCGCCGTCGACGCCGATCCAGCCACGGTCGACCTTCTCCAGGTGGTTGATGGTGCGCAGCAGGGTGGACTTGCCCGACCCCGAGGGGCCGAGGATCACGGTGACCTCGCCGGCGCGGACCTTCAGGTCGACGCCGCGCAGCACTTCCAGCGGGCCGAAGCTCTTGTGGACGCCGTGGACGTCCACCATCACGCCGTCGGCGGCTGTCGGCTTCGCGTCCTTGACGGGCTTCGCGTCCTTGACGGCCGCGGTCACGTCGCTCATCGGCTCTCTCCCAGGGGCTTCAGGGGTACGACGGGCTGGTCGCGCCGTACGGCGGCCGCGCGCAGGTCGCGTACGCATCGCCGGGCGCGCTGGAGCGGGGTGGGCGGCGGGGTACGGTCGGCGCCTCGGGCGAAGTGGCGCTCCACGTAGTACTGCGCGACCGACAGCAGGGTGGTGAGGAGCACGTACCAGGCGGTGGCGACAAGGAGCAGGGGGATCACCCGGCCGTTGCGGCCGTAGATCACCTGCACCTGGTAGAAGAGCTCGCCGATGGACATCACGTACACCACCGAGGTGCCCTTGAGCAGGCCGATGATCTCGTTGCCGGCCGTGGGCAGGATGGCGCGCATGGCCTGCGGCAGTACGATCCGGCGGATCTGTCGCAGCCGGGGGATGCCGAGCGCCGCCGCTGCCTCCAGTTGCCCGTGGTCGACGGCGATGACGCCGCCGCGTACGATCTCGGCGGCGTAGGCGGCCTGATGCAGTGTGAGCCCGATGACGGCGGCGCCGATGGTGCCGATGAGGCTGTTGCTGTCCACGGACCAGAGCACCGGTCCGAAGGGGATGCCGATGCCCAACTCCTCGTACAGGGCGCTCAGGTTGAACCAGAACACCAGCTGGACGATCATGGGGATGGACCGGAAGATCCAGATGTAGGACCAGGCGACGGTCTGCAGCACGGGGCTGTGCGACAGCCTCATGAAGGCCAGGACGGTGCCGAGGAGAAAGCCGAGCACGGTGGCGTACGCGGTGAGCTGGAGGGTCACCCACACCGCCTGGACGATCGTCTCGGACAGGAAGTAGGCGCGGAAGACGCCCCACTCCCAGACCGGGTTGGTGGCCAGCCCGTGCACGAACTGGGCGACCAGCACGATCACGGCGACGGCCGCCGTCCAGCGGGCGTAGTGGCGGGCGGGGACGACCTCGAGCGAGGCCGGGTCGTCGGGCGCGGGCCTTGTTTCGGGGTCGGTGCCCGGGCCGGCCGCGCCGGGTGGCGGGGCGGCGGGATCGGCGGTGAGAGCCATCGTGGTGTTCCTGCTCAACTCTTATGCGTGCTCGGGCGGATTGATCTGGGACGTGTCGATCGCGGAGGCGGTGGTGCCCCACTTCGTGAGGATCCGGGCGTACGCGCCGTTCTTGATCAGCTCGTTGACGGCGGCCTGGAACGCCTTGGTGAGCGGGGAGTCCTTCTTGAAGGCGAAGCCGACGTCGAGGCGGTGGTACTCGCCGAGGAAGGCGGTCTGCGCGGCGGGCTGCGCGGCCTGGTAGCGCAGGCCGTTGATGGTCGACATGACGACGTCGATCCGGCCCTGCTGGAGCGCGGTGAGGGTCGCACCGTTCTCCGAGTAGACCTTGACGTCGTACGGCTTCTTGCCGGCCTTCGCGCACACGTCCTTCTTCGCGGTGAGGGTCGCCTCGAAAGTGGTGCCGGCTCCGGTGCCGATGGTCAGCCCGCACAGCTGGGTGAGGTCGGTGACCTCGGTCGTGAGTGCGGTGGTGCCCTTCTTCACCGCGAAGCCCTGGCCGTCGTTGATGTAGGTGACGAAGTCGACGGTCTTCAGACGTTCGGTGGTGACGCCGAAGTTGCCGGTGCCGACGTCGTACTTGCCACTGCCGAGGGCGGGCAGGATCGTCTCGAAGGAGGCGTCCTGCCGCTCCAGCTTCACGCCGAGGACCTTGGCCACCGCGTCGGCGATGTCGATGTCCTGGCCGGCGGGCGGTTTGTCCTGCCCGTTCGGGTAGTACGCGCCGGGCGGGAACCCGATCGAGCTGCCGATCCGCAGCGTGCCGGCCTGGCGTACGTCGGCGGGCAGCAGGGCGGCGACGGAGTCCACCTTCCTGACGGCGGCGATCGGGTCGTCGGTCGGCGCCGGGGATGCCTGAGCACCCGCCGGGGTGGTGCTGGAGGGGTCGCCGGAGCCGCAGGCGGTCAGCGTGAGGAGGGGCAGCAGCGCGGCGGTGGTGGTGGCGGCGATGCGCAGACGGCGCGGGCGTCTTCCGATGTCACGGGCGCTCACAGATGTGCTGCCTTTCCTTGGTGTGTCGCGGTTGCCGGCAGGTGTTTCTCGAAGGGCAGCGGGCCGATGGTCTCCGGGTCGGCCTCCGTGTCGAACAGCGGGGCGTAGCCGGTGGCCAGGTACAGGGAACGGGCCTCGGGCTGTCGCGGACCGGTGGTGAGATAGATCCGCCGGTAACCACGGACGCTCGCCTCGCGCTCCAGTTCGGCGACGACACGTCGGGCGAGGCCCCTGCGCCGGTGGGCGGAGTGCGTCCAGATCCTCTTCAGCTCTGCCGTGGTCGCGTCGTACCGGCGGAAGGCGCCGCCCGCGACCGGCTCGCCGTGTTCGAGGAGCAGGAGCAGGATGCCGCCGTGCGGGGCGGTGAACTCCTCGTCGGGGTAGCGGGAGATCTCGCCGTGCGCGTCCTTGCCGTAGCGCCGGGTGTACTCGTCGCCGAGTTCCCGCAGCAGGGGCCGCACTCGGGGGTCGGAGACGGGGACATGGATCACCGCCGGTTCCTGGGTGTGCGTCATCACCTCACCCCCGCGAGGGTGCCGCGCGTCGCCCGCTCCGGGCTCGCTCGGCGTCCCGCTTGGCGACCTCCTCGCGGACGATCGGGATCACGTGCCGGCCGAAGTCGACGGCGTCGCCCAGGAGGTCGTAGCCGCGGGCGGAGAGGATGTCGACGCCGAGGTCGTAGTAGTCGAGGAGCGCCTGGGCGATCGTCTCGGGGGTGCCGACCAGGGCGTTGGAGTTGCCGGCCCCTCCGGTCGCGGCGGCGGTCGGGGTCCACAGGGCGCGGTCGTAGCGCTCCCCCGCCTCGGCGATGGCGATCAGCCGCTGCGAGCCGGTGTTTTCCGGTGCGCCACTGCGGTGGTGCCGTACGAGACCGGCCTCGCGCCTCTTGCGAATGGCACCGAGGGTGCGGTGGGCCTTCTCCCAGGCCAGTTCCTCGGTCGGGGCGATGATCGGGCGGAACGCCACCTGGATACGGGGAACGTCCGTGCGGCCCGCGGCCTTCGCGGCGGCCTTCACGGCCTCGATCTGCTCGGCGGTCTCGGCAAGGGGCTCGCCCCACAGGCAGAAGATGTCGGCCTCGGCGCCCCCGGCCTCGTACGCGGCGGGCGACGAGCCGCCGAACGACACGTTGGGGCGGGGCTGTTGGGCGGGGAAGACGTCGCTGACGAAGTCGTGGAAGCGGTAGTGCTCGCCCTCGTGGTCGAAGGGCTCGTGGGTGGTCCAGATCTTCTTGACGATCCGGATGTACTCGCGGGTGCGGGCGTAGCGCTCGTCCTTGGTGAGGGTGTCGCCCTCGCGCCCCTGTTCGTGATCGTTGCCGCCGGTGATGAAGTGCACGGTCAGCCTGCCCTCGCTGATCTGGTCGAGCGTGGCGAAGGTCTTGGCGGCGAAGGTGGGGTACGAGACGTTGGGCCGGTGGGCGAGGAGGATCTGAAGACGGTCCAGCCGGCTCGCGACGTACGCGGCGGCCGGCGCGGGATCGGCCGAGCCGGAACCGTAGGCGAACAGGACCCGGTCCCAGCCGTGGTCCTCGTGCGCCCGGGCGAGCCGGAGCGTGTACTCCTTGTCGAAGGCGGCGCCGGAGCGCGGGGTGGTTTCGGAGCCGTCGTGGGTGGCGGCGATGCCAAGGAACTCCACAGGCATGGGAGATGGCCTTTCTCAGGTCCTTCGGTCCGTGCCGCGGACAGGGCGCGGACCGGGCACGGCGAAGCAGGGCAGCCTGCGGCGCGGCCGGTGTGACAGCGCTTCAGGGTGCCGGGAAACAGGTCGTGAGCAGATGTGACGACGCCGGGGGCGGGGCCCTTGGACAAGGGGGCGGCGGCAGCGCGTGTCAGGTTCCCGCAGGGCCGCCCGTACGCGGACCTCGGCGCGTGCCGAGCACCTGCGTACGACGGTGCCACGAGGGAGGGAACTCGGCCCGCGACGGGGTTACCGAGGGAGGGAAGGGCCGGTCAGACGGCCCGCTGCCGCGTCAGGCGCAACACGCCGCGGACCACACCCGACCGAAGTCGATGTGGTCACGGGTGACCAGGCGCTGCTCGGCATTCATGCGACCCATTGAGCAGTACATCGTGCTTCTCGTCAACCACGGCCCGGATGCCGGACCTGCGTGGGGCGGTTCCCGGGGGGGGTGGTGTGGTTGACACCTGCGAGCGGTGCGCCCGTACGATCGAGACCGGACCGGCTCCGCCGCGCGCGGTGGCCGTACCGGCCGCGTTGAGGGACGCGGCGAATGTGACGACGCCGGAAGCCGGCCACCACCCAGTGCCCCGCGCTGTGTCTGCCCGGAGTCCACGCATGTGCGCCGCCGGGTGGTCACCTCCGCCCGCACCTCCCTCACCTGGAGAGCCTCTGATGGCTTCGCCGTCCGACGTCTACCGCAGCACCTCCCCCGTCTCCGTATCCGTCCCGCCCGCACCGCACCCGAGCGCCTCCGGCAACCACGACGCCGAGGCCGATCTCCCGCGGATCGTGCCGCGCCGCCACGTCGGCCGCCGGCTGACGGCCGCCGCCGCTCTGCTGCTCTTCGCGATGGTGGTCAACTCCGTCGTCCGCAACCGCGCCTTCCAGTGGGATGTGGTCGGCCGCTACTTCACCACCGCCGCCGTGCTGGACGGGCTGCTCCTCACCCTGTGGCTGACCGGTGTGGTGATGGTGCTCGGCTTCCTGCTCGGCACCCCGCTGGCCGTGATGCGGCTGTCCGCCAACCCCGTACTGCGCACGCTGAGCTGGGGCTATGTGTGGATCTTCCGATCCACCCCGCTGCTGGTGCAGCTGCTGTTCTGGTTCAACATCGGCGCGCTCTACCCCACGCTCGGCCTCGGCATCCCCTTCGGGCCCGAGTTCGTCACCGTCAAGACGGTCAACCTGCTCGGCCCCACCTTCACCGCCGTCATCGGCCTGACCCTGCACGAAGCCGCCTACGCCGCAGAGGTGGTGCGCGGCGGCATCCTCTCGGTCGACGCCGGCCAGACGGAGGCCGCCCAGGCCCTCGGCATCGGCAGGCCGCGCACCCTGCTCCGGATCGTCATCCCGCAGGCGATGCGCTCCATCGTCCCGACCGCGGGGAACATGCTGATCGGCACCCTGAAGGGCACCAGCATCGTCAGCGTCCTCGCCGTGCACGACCTGCTGTACTCGGTACAGCTGGTCTACAACCAGACGTACCAGGTCATCCCGCTGCTGATGGTGGCCACCCTCTGGTACATCGCCGTCACCACCGTGCTCAGCGCCGGGCAGTTCTACGTCGAGCGCCACTACGCACGCGGCTCCGCCCGCGCGCTGCCGCCCAGCCCCCAGCAGCGGATCAGGGTCCGTCTGGCCGATCTGCGCGCCCGGCTGGAGAGGGCGACCGTGCGACGCGGATGATGAACAGCACGCTTCAGGCGCGTGTCGAGAAATTCCGAATATGAGACGGCGCCGTTTCCCGCATTGCAGTGGCTGATTCCCGCTGCCAGCCTTGTCGGCGTGAGCCAGTTGGGCGCCCCTCCGACGGTCTCGTTCCGCCCCGTGGTCCATGCCTCCTGCCTTCCGCGGCCCCACCTCGGCGCTTTCGGCTTCGCGGCCACGGCCGCAGGAACGTGCGCACCACGCCATCCATCCACTGCACCAGGAGGAGACGCATGAGCGTCCATGACATCCCCGACGCCCGCGAAGCCGTCGACCACGACCGCGACGGCCTCGACGGCCGCACCAGCACCGCCGACGTACCGGATCCGGAGGTCTTCGCCGCGGAATGGCAGGAATGGCACCGGGACAAGGACACCCGACTCGCCTCGGAGCACGGCTTCCTCGCGGTGACCGGTCTGCACTGGCTCTCCCCCGAGCCCCAGAGCTTCCCCGGCGTGCCGGGGACCTGGTCCACGGGACCCGAAGGCGTCGCCGTGGAGCTCGACGAGGGAACAGAACTCGTCGTCGAGGGCAAGGCGGTGCGCAAGCGGCGCCTTTTCGGCGTCATTCCGGAGCGCGGCGGTGTCGAGGCCGTCTGGGGCGACACCGTGATCGAGGTCGCCAAGCGCGGCGGCCACGACGTGGTCCGGCCGCGGCACCCCGACCACCCGCTCAGGGTCGCCTTCACCGGCACACCCGCGTACGCGCCCGATCCGCGCTGGGTGATCACAGGCCGCTACGAAGCCTTCGCCGAGCCGCGATCGACCACGGTGGGCGCCTCCGTCGAGGGCCTTCGGCACGTGTACGACGCTCCCGGCCGGGTCGTCTTCCGGCTGGGCGGGCAGGAGTTGGCCCTGACCGCGTTCAACGGGCACGCGCCCGGGAGCCTCACGGTGCTGTTCACCGACGAGACCTCGGGCGTCACCACGTACGCGGCCAACCGCCAGCTCGGCGTGGCCGCGCCCGGGCCCGACGGCACGGTGGTGCTCGACTTCAACCGCGCCACCAACCTGCCCTGTGCCTACACCGACTTCGCGACCTGCCCGCTGCCGCCGGCCGAGAACCGGCTCCCCGTCGCGGTCGAGGCTGGCGAGAAGATCCCCCGCGAGCGCGGCCCGGTCTCCTAGCCGGGGTCTGTGGAAGGCGCCGGATCGGATGGTTGCCGCGGCATAACAACGTCATGGCCGCCTCGTGGCGATGCCGTCCGCCTGCGGGTGGAGCCGCCCGGCAGCGCCTGACATCCCGGGGCGGCCCTGCCGCTGGTTGTACAGGGCCGCCCCCCGTCTCTGCCAAGGGCAGGTTCGTCATGGGTATTTCCAGCATCCTCAGCGTCGACGAGGCCGAGCCTCGGCTGCCCGAGCTGAACGTGGTCGACGTCCGCACTCCCGGCGAGTTCGCCTCCGGCCACGTGCCGAGCGCCGTCAATGTTCCCCTGGAGCGCGTCGAGGGCAGCCTGGCCGAGCTGCGGAGCGCCGCCGAGAGCGGACCGCTTCTCCTGGTGTGCGCCTCCGGCGCCCGCTCCGAGAAGGGCGCGGCGCTCCTCGCCTCCCACGGGATCGCGGCGGCGAGCCTCACCGGCGGTACCCGGGCCTGGGCCGCCGCCGGTCACCGGCTCGAGCACCCGCCCGGTCCCGGTCCCGTACGCGCCGTCTGGGGGATGGAGCGTCAAGTCCGCTTCACCGCCGGCGCCCTCGTGCTGCTCGGCCTGGCTCTCGGACTGCTCGTGCATCCGGCGTTCCAGCTGTTGTCGGCGGGGATCGCCGGAGGGCTGGTGTTCTCGGCGCTCACCGACACCTGTGGCATGGCGGTGGCCCTCGGCCGACTTCCCTTCAACCGGCGCGGCGCGGCCCCTCACGGGTGACCCGCGCCACCGCTTCCGCACCGTCGGGGAAACAGCAGGTCAGCGTCCCTTTTCGGTGGGCTCCAGGATCGCGACGCACTCCACGTGGTGCGTCATCGGAACCACGTCAACAGAAAACACGTCGAAGAAAACCGCAGGTCAGATACTTGCATGACCGAAATCGGTCGAAATCAACGTGCATTGCGTGCGTTACGGGCGCTATGGGCGGCTCTTGACGCACGTCGCAGCATCCCCAGGGGCCTCCCAGACTGGCACCCGTTGGATACCGCACCGCATGAGATCACAACGTGACCGCGGCCGTGACCTGCCAGATCGAGCGCGACAACCTCAACGCACTCATCACCGTCACTGAGGCTGAGCACGGACCTGTCACGGACGATGAGATCCAGGCCCTGCGCGGCCAGGCACGACGCAATCAGACAGGGCACGGACGGGCCCGCGCCGACGACCTTCGCGTGGTCACTTCAGCGGCCACCTCATCGAAGTGGTCCGCTTCCGCATCAACCGCCCCGCCCTGGAGTCGACACTTCTCCCGCCTCGTCGCAAGGCCGATCACCGGACCGATCGCCCGCCACGCCGCCACCCTGCTTGCCAACGCCGGCCCGCACGGCCACAAATGCGCCATCGCCGCCACTGCATGGGCCACCCCCTCGGCCGGTCACGATCCTCACCTCCGGCCCCGAGGACATCCCGGCGCGGTGCGGTACTCGCGTCGTCGTCATCAAGCTCTGAACATCGCCTCCCTCGGTGCGACTTAGCCTTCCTCTCAGCGCCCCACCACAGAGCTGCCAACCACCGAGAACCATTCCGACCTGAACTATGATCGAGGCAATCGGGATAGAGTCCGCACGTGGCCTTCATCGTGACTCTGAGTTCGGAAGAACTCGACTCCAATCAGGACAAGTTCAGAATTGAGCAACGCCTGACCAAGTCCCGTCCAAAGAGCTTGAATATCGACGCGGCTCTCGACGGACCACCCATCGTCCTCTTGATCAGCGAGACCCCACCCCAATCCGACCGCGAACGATCACGGCGGCTCGCATGGTTAGGCATCGTGGCTCGGCACGGCACTGTGGGAGCTGTCGAGAAGAGCATCACTGTAGATCCGCTTCGAGAATGCTTGGATACCATTCCGCTCGACGGTCCTGAAGGAATACTCCGTGATCTGCCGGCTCATCTGCGCCAGGAGTTCGACCGAGCTTCGCTGCTGGGCGCCGTCGGCGCATGCAGCAACGCCGTATGGCAGTCACTGGAAAGCGCACTACGTGCGAGGTGGCCCAGACTCGTCTCCCTACTCGACTGGCTGATTGCCCAAGCCGACCCTCCTGTCTTTGGAGACAGCCCTGCCGACCTGTCATGGCAGGAGCAACGCGACGCGACAGGCAGCCTGCTGCGCATCGCCGACTTCCCGCTCTCCGCACTCGCCGCATGGCGACGTCCGCGATCAGTGGATGCTCCCTACACCGCCGGACTGATTCCGCAACCCGTAGAGCACAGCCTCATCGACTACGATGTCCGCGTCGCAGGCCAGGCGTTCGGGATGTTCAGCGAGTGGCAGCAAGGTGACACTGTCCGCTGCGACATTCACGTGCTCCACGACGCATCAGGACGGCGGCTCGAAGTCGTCAACGTCAATGCCACGCCGGTGGAATCGCGCCTCGGCACTGACATGCTCTACTACCACGAGCCGACCAAGAGCTTTGTCTTCGTGCAGTACAAGCGGCTCGGCAAGGACGCTCGCTCGATCTACGTGGACGCACGCCTAAGAAGCCAACTCGACCGGCTAGAAGACGTGGCCAGACTGAGTAGACCTCCGGCACAGCCAAGCGAATGGCGTCTCGGTAACGACCCCTGCTTCGTGAAACTCGCTCATTGGCCCCAGAGCACCAGTAGGCAGCCGGTTCAAGGGCTCGCTCCGGGCATGTACCTGCCCGTCTCGTACATCCGGCTACTACTCGATGACGACTGCACACGCGGCAAGCGGGCGGGCAGCACCACGCGGATCCTCGGATACGATCAAGTCGAACGGCACCTCACGGGAACCCAGTTCGTCGATCTGGTCAAGCACGGGCTCGCCGGTACTGTCGGCACCACCCGGGAGCAGCTGTACGCCTTGGTCAAGCAGCGTGTTGATGACGGCCACAGCGTTGTCGTGGCTACGGAATCAAGCGACGAGTCAGTGCGTGCCCGCCAGACACGTACTCGTGACCGGGGCGCCAAACGTCGAACCTATCTCCACCGCACCTACAAGCAGGGCCCGCCGGCCAGCTGAGAGCCCGTCGTAGCACTCTCCGCCGGACGCCGAAGGCAGCAACCCCGTCGTCAGTTTGGATATGCCGAGGACGGGGTCTTGCCGTTTGCTGCAAGTATCAGTTCCGGGTCACACTCCGGTCGTCGAGAGGAAAGGACTGGGCTCCCCCGCCCAGGACACGTACAGGCCGTCGCGGGCCCGAGTGCAGGCGACGAACAAAAGGCAGCGTTCCGCCAGCAGATCAGCCTCGTGCTGGAGGCGGTCGACGTCCACGGGCGTCACCGCCTTGGGAAACGGCACAGCGCCGTCATGAACACCGACCACTGCGACGCACCGGTACTCCAGGCCCTTGAAGGAGTGCATGGTGCCGACGTTCACCGCGTCGGCCGCCGTCGGCCGGTCCGCCCGCAGTCGCTGAGCGGGGATGCCGGCCGCCGACAGGTGCTCCGTCACCTGGTCGCAGGTCCGGTTGAAGCGGGCACTCACGCCGATGTCACCGGGGGCAACGCCGTCCTCCAGCCAACCGCGGACACGTGCGACGAGCGCCGCCAGCTCCTCCTCCGGGGAACCGGCTGCGTGGGTTTCGGGGCCGCTCCCGTGCAGGGCCGAACGGTAGCCGAGCAGGGTTTCGTGGCCGGTGTCGTCCTCAAGCTCCGCGAAGGGGCGTCCGACGAGGAGCGCGGTGGACCAGCTCAGGATCTCGTGGGTGGAGCGGTAGTTCTTGCGCATCTTCGCCGACCGCCCCGCGACTTTGATCCCGACCGCCTTGAGGGAGACCTTGCTGTCGTAGATCCGCTGGTGCGGGTCACCCGCGATGAACAGGTCGTCCGGGCGCACCGGGGCGGCGGCGCGCAGGAGGCGCCATTGGACGGGGTGGAGGTCCTGGGCCTCGTCGACGACGACGTGCCGGTAGCGCGGTCCGCTCCGCTCCAGCAGGTCCGCGGCCTCCGTGCAGGTGCCGAGGTAGGTCCGCAGCCCGTCGGAGGCCAGCCGGGCGGTGAACTCCTCGATGGCGCCCCATACCGGCGGCCGGGCCGCCACGGGCAGCGCGCTGCCGCGCCCTTTTCGCTCGGCGGCTACGTACTGCTCGTACGTGCGCAGGTCCTGGGCAAGGACGACGTGCTTGTACTCCTGGGCGAGGAACTGCGGGCTCCCGGTGAAGCCCGCGGCCCGGGCGGCCTGCTGCCAGCGGGCCGGTTCCTCGTCGGCGCGCAGGGGCCGACGCGGCGTGGACAGCACCCGCCCGGCGAACGCGTCGACGGTCATGACGTCCACCCGGTCCCGGAGCGTGACGTCTTCGACGAGTTCGGCGAGGCCCGCGCGTAGGGCGGCCACCAGTGCGTTGGTGTAGGTGGTGAGCAGGATGCGGTCTCCGTCGCGCAGGTGGCCGAGCAGGTGGCGTACGCGGTGCAGGGCGACGACCGTCTTGCCCGTGCCGGGGCCACCGGTGACCTGTGCCGGGCCGGAGTAGGAGGGCCGGTAGGCCACCTTGTGCTGGGACGGGTGCAAGAAGACCCGCCAGGCGGCGAAGGGCTTGTCGAGGATCTCCCGGAGCTCGTCCGATCCGGTGACCAGGGCGATACGGGTGCGGGTGTGCCGGATCGCGGTCTCGTAGTCGCCGGGGTTCACCGGCTCTGAGCTGTCGGCGGCGGCCAGGTTGACGGCGACCACCTCGCGCCACACGTCCTCCACGGTGAAGCCGGCGGCGAGGTACTCCAGTACCTCCCGCTGGTCCTGGGGGAAGAACGGCGCGAAGGCCTCCAGCTGCTCCGGGCTGGTCAGGACCCGGGCCTGGCGCAGGGTCGTCCCGTCGATGCCGAGGGCCGAGAGGTCCCCGTCCGAGATCCCGGCGAAGAGCCGCTGCTTGGGGGCGGGCGCGATCCGCTCGTACGCGGGTGTGAGCTCTTCCAGGACGGCGATGTCGCGGATCTCGACGGCCCGGGTGACCGGGTTGATGCTCGCCTTCTGCTTGACGGCCCAGGCGTTGGCCTCGTCGTGCGGCAGCACCCGCAGCAGGACGTACGTGTCCCCGCTGTCGGGCGCCAGCACGACCCCTCGGGTGCCGCGGTCGATCCGGATCGTCCGGATGTGCGGGTCCCGGGCACCCTTCAGCGATTCCAGCTTCAGACCGGGGTCCTTGAACAGTTGTTCCAGGGTGAGCCGTTCGAACTTCTCCCAGGCGTCGAAGACCCCCTTGCGGACCATGCCCTGAAGCTTGGGGAGCTGGGAGCAGAAGGCGATGTCGAAGGCGAGGCGGGGCATGGCGGGCTTCTCTCCCGTGGTTCTACCGGTTGGTCTCGTCCGCGTCCTGGCGGCTCGGTTCGTCGGCCTCGTCCGGCTCCTCAAGGTCTCCCAGGGTGCGCCACGCGAGGTCGGCGAGGGTGTCCCCCGATGAGGTGACCCAGCGGGCGGTGCCCTGGTTGGCCGTGGGCCGTTCCGCCCACTCGGCGCGTTCCCACATGTGGGTGATCAGTCCGGAGGGCGAGTACTGCAGGCCGTCTGCCGCCCAGACGACCGGCTTCGTCCGGTGGTTCGTCCAGGTGGCCCGGGAGCGCCGCGGATCCTCCGCCAGCCACTCCTTGAGCGCCTCGGCCTCCATCGGGTAGGCCGTGCTGAGCGTGAGCGGCTCGCCCTCGGGCAGGACCCGCTTGTCGACGAGGACCTGGACGGCGTTGGGGCGGCGGCGCTTGCGTGCCGGCCGGACGCGGCGGTACGTGTCCGGGGCGGAGCCGTCCTGGCCCTTCCCCATGGCCTCCACGACGCGTTCGGTGACCTCCCGGCACCGGTCGACGTCCGCGCAGACAGCTCGAATCTGCGGGCGTCGCTCGGAGAGCCCGTCGATGACCTGGATGGTGAGGGGCAGCAGCCGCTCGACGATCTCCCTCGTCTTTCCCCTGGCTTCTTCGGCCCAGGTCAGCTTGGTGTCGGGCTCGTCGATCCCCTCGGTGTCGAGGAGCCGGAACACCAGATGGGCGAGCAGGTACGTGCCGTGCTCGGTCAGCGCGGCGGCCCTGCCCTCATAGCGCTTGCGGAGCTTCAGCAGACAGCGCCGCACCTCCCGGACCACCTGAACGGCGTTCCACAGCAGGTAGACGCCCGGCCTCGGGCGGAACAGCACGTCGTAGACCCCCTGCGGGCCCCGCTCCCACAGCGGATCGAGGGCGAGCGCGAGCCGGGCCGCGTACTGGCTGTCGGCATGAGCGCAGGCCAGGGCGACGGCCGCCTCGACCACGGTGCAGCCGGACTCCTCGGGAATGTCGACCTCACTGCGCTGAACCCCGTACTCCAGGCCGAGCTCCGCCCGCATCTCGTCCAGGATGTCCCCCTGGACGGGATCGAGGGCGACGAAGTCACGGTCGCCCACGCTGTTCTGGCGGTTGGTGGCGCGCGTGGTGTCCCTGGCGAACTCATGGGCCGCGTGCGTGACGATGATCCGCACGCCGATCTTGGCCTCGGCCGCCGCGTCCTCCTTCTCCAGCGCCTCGGCCACGGCGCGCACGGTCTGGGCGCCGTTCACGACGCTGGCGTTGTGCAGGGTGAGCATCAGGGGCTTCTGGTGGGGTGCCCGTGCCGACCGTTCGACCTTCTCCACGCGGTCGCAGAGCACGGTGATGCCGTTGTTGTAGTACCAGAAGTTGGCCGGCTCCTCGCTGAGGGTGGCGATCAGCGAGTTGTTGATGGGCGTCCGGCCCAGAGGCTTGCGGATGTTCAGGTTGAACAGGTTCGTCCCGTGCTGCTCCGCCCAGTCGGCCACCTGTTCGGCGTCGACGACTCCCTGGTAGGACTCGTACAGAGCGTCGGAGCCCATGCCGAACCAGGGGAACAGCTCGGCGGTCAGGACCACCGGCTCGGGTGCCTGGTCGGCCCGTACGGAAGCCCAGATCTCCGGCGCCAGGATGATCCGGTGGCCCAGGACGTCGCCGTACCGGTTGAACTCGTCCTCCCCGTTCCTGATCGCCTGCATGAAGCCGTCACCCGGCATGTCGGGGCGCATCAGCACCACGACCTGAGTGACCGGGACGGTCCCCTGATCCATGACGGACTTGGCGTACTCGGCCAGCCTGCGGCCCCGCGGGTTGAACGGGGCGAAGTTCTCCTCGTCGATGAGCCTGAACCCGGCCAGGAGTTCGAGTACGGCCTCGCGCTCGCCCTTGGCGTATCCCTTCACGCTCCACTTGCTCTGGACGAGGTACACATGCGGCTTGGCGCCCTCGACCACCGCGATCGCGTCGATGCCCTGGTCGAGGTCCCCGTCAATGACGGTGGCGGCGGCTTCCTCCGGGCTGAACCCGGTGACGATGCGCACGGCATGTGCGGCCAGCGCCCTGGAAATGCGGCGCGTCTCAAACGCGTCCCCCGTGTATTTGGCCGCCAGGTCGCTGGTGTCCAGAAAATCGCCGTACACCTTCTGGAGGGCGTTGCCCACCTGCCTCACTTGGGTGTTCAGGTCAGGGCTTCCGCTCTTGGGCTCCTGCGCGTTCATCATCTTGCTCCCCCCTTGGCGGCACCCACCGGCTCCGCCACCTTGCCGACCATGGATCGTTTGCCCGACGGACGTCAGGTCGCCCGGCCGTCGAGGTCCAGCCGTATGAGCGCCAGCGCCTCGGCGATCTCCGCTGTCAGCTCGTCCGCGGGCCCGTAGACGACGTTCAGGTCGCCGTGCAGCGGTTCGAGGACGATCAGGGCGTCGCCTGCGCGGCCCTGGGCGAGCAGCAGCATGCCGATGTCACGGCGCAGTTCGAGGGCTTCCTCACTGGCATCGCTGTCCACGGACCGGACGACGGCCAGCACTGATTCCAGTGCGGTGAGCGCCTCCGTCACCTGACCGAGTTCGGCGCGGCAGCGGGCCGCCTGGGCACGGCAGGCGCGGGCCCGTTCGCTCGTGGGTCCCGCGATGCGCCCATAGGCGTCGGCGAGCGCATTGAACTCGGGCAGGGCGGCCCGGTAGTCCCCGCCAAGCAGCCGGATCGCCGCCCGCTGGGTACGCAGATCGAGCACCTGCCGGTTGTCGGTGCCGAGGGCGCGGGCGGCCGGTCCGATGACCTCGCTCAGCACCTCCGCGGCCTGCGCGAACCGTTCCTCTTCCAGGAGGGCGTCGGAGTGCGCGTACGCCTCCTTGATATCCGCCCTGAGTCCGTCCGGTACCGGGACGGGCGCGGGTGCCGGCCCCCCGGAAGGCGCCTGGGCAGCAACCGGCCGGGGGCGGGAGCGGGGCGCGTACGGGTGGCGGAACAGCCCGGTCGGGTCCGGCGCTCCAGCCGGGCCGCTCTCGTCGGGCGCCGGTTCCTGGCCCGCCTGTGGGAGGAAGGGCCGCAGCCGCTCGTACACCTCCTGCACGTCGGCGGGCCTCGCCTCCGGGGCCTTGCGGAGCAGGTGCAGGACGAGGTCTTCCAGGGCGGACGGGACCTCGGGGCGCAGCTGCCGGAGCGGGGTGGGGGCAGCGCTGACGTGCTGGTACATAAGGGCGAACTCACTGTCCGCCTGGAACAGTGCACGTCCGCAGAGCAGTTCGTGCAGGACGCATCCGAGCGCGTAGAGGTCCGTGCGCGGGGTGACGCGTCCGCCGCGGACCTGCTCGGGTGCCATGTACTGGGACGTCCCGATCGGGCTTCCGGTCGCGGTCAGTTTGGTCGCGTCGGTGCGCAGGATGGCCGCGATGCCGAAGTCCAGGACCTTCACGGTCCCGTCTCGGGCGACGAGGACGTTGCCCGGCTTGAGGTCCCGGTGGATCACCGGGACCTCGTGGGCGTGCGAGAGCACAGTGGCCACCTGCGCGGACACGGCCACGGCCCAGCTCACCGGCAGCGGCCGGGCCGGGTCCACGTAGGCGGACAGCGGAACGCCCTCGACCAGCTCCATGACAAGGAACAGGTGCTCGTGGGTGTCGTCGAGGACGGCGTCGTAGACCTGCGGGACGCCGGGGTGCTGGATGCGGGCCGTGATCCGGGCCTCGCGCCGGAACCGCTTGGCCAGCTCGTCCGCCATCTGCGGCGAGGTGACGGCCTGGGGCCGGATGAGCTTCACGGCGACCGGACGGTCCAGCACGGCGTCGTAGCCGCGCCAGACATCACCCATGCCGCCGTGGCTGAGCTCCTCCAGGAGTTCGTAACGTCCGGCGATCACCTGCTGCGGCACCGTGCCCCCGCCCCGTCGTGTTCCTGTCGCCGACGTGCGTACCGAGGTGGTGTCGGCCGGCCCGACATGTCAGGACCAGTGTGGTGGGGGGCGGCGATCTTCGTCCAGGGAGACGGGAAGGCTGTGTCAGATCTGGCCGAGAACCGACTGTGCGCCGGGATTTCGCCTGTCGTACTCGGCCCACACGACCTTGCCGGGCGACCCGCACGGGCGCGGGCCCCAGCCCCAGCGGTCGGCGAGGGCGGCGACGAGGAGCAGGCCGCGCCCCTCGGTGCGGTCCGCCCCGGGGAGGCGCTGCGCGGGCTCGGGCTTCCTCTCGCCACGGGTGTCGGTCACCTCGATCCGTACGGCGCCGATGGGTTGTGCGGGAACGACCAGCCTCATGTGGAAGTCCCGGCCCGGCACCCGGCCGTGGCGGACGGCGTTCGCGCTGAGCTCGGCCACGAGAAGGACGATCGCGTCGTGCGCCTCGGTGCCGTACGGGATTCCCCAGGCATGCAGCCGCTCCGCGGACAGTGCGCGGGCGAGGCGGGCGCCGCGGGGCGTGGAGGTGTGCCGCATCTCGAGGTGGTGTGCGGGCACGGCGGGTTGGGTGGGGGTGGCGGTGCTGGCGGGGTTGCTCGTCATGGCTCCACGGTGGGCCGCGGTGGCGTAGCGTGACCATGGGTGACGCGCCGTCGCGTTCCGTTTGTACGCGGGCGTCCGGTGCGGTGTACGTGCGCGGAAGGGTGGCAGCGGTGCGGGACGATGACGCGGGGGCCGGACCGGGGTCGGCGGAGCCGCTCGGGGTGGCGGAGCCGGTGGGGCAGCGGCCGGAGGACGAGACGGGGCAGGGCCTGGTCACGGCGTTCGGGCATCAGCTGAAGCTGTTCCGCACCCGGGCCGGGCTCGAACGGGCGGAGTTCGGGAAGCTGGTGGGGTACGCGGCGCAGTCCATCGCCTCGTTCGAGCAGGGGCGACGCATCCCGCCGCCGAGGCTCATCGACCAGGCGGACGACGTACTGGACGCGGGTGGCGTGCTGAAGGCACTGAAGGAGGAGATGGCGCGGGCGCAGTACCCGGCGTTCTTCCGGGTCGCGGCGCGGTTGGAGGCGTCGGCTCTGGCCTTGTGCGTGTACGCCGCGCACGCGGTCCCTGGCCTGCTTCAAACGGAGGACTACGCGCGGGCGGTCTTCCAGATGCAACGGCCCCTGCTCGACGACGCCATCATTGAGCAACGCCTTGAATCGCGCCTCGCACGCCAGCAGATCTTCGGTCGGCGCCCTGCTCCGCTGCTGAGCTTCATCATCGAAGAAGTCGTGCTTCGTAAGCCGATCGGCGGCCGGGAGGTGCTGCGCGGCCAGCTGGAGCAGATCCTTCTCGCGGGCCAGGAGCGGAACGTCGAAATCCAGGTCATGCCCACCGATCGCGAGGACCACGCCGGGCTGGGTGGGCCGTTCAATCTGATCGATGCCGCGAACGGCCAGCGCATCGCCTACACCGAGGTCCAGGACGACAGTCGCCTTTACACCGGAACGAGCAAGGTCCGTGAGTTGGAAGCCCGCTATGGCATCCTGCGCTCACAGGCCCTGACGCCGAGCGAGTCGATGGCCTTCGTCGAGAAACTGCTGGGAGAGAGATGAGCGTGCATCGCACCGCACCCACGGTGCCGGAATCGGCATGGTTCAAGAGCAGCCACAGCGGCGGCGGCGGCGGGGAGTGCGTCGAAGTGGCCACCACCCCAGGCAACATCTACATCCGGGACTCCAAGCGACTCACCGGCCCCGTGCTGGTCCTCGGCCCCGCCGCATGGACCGGGTTCGTGGAACTCGCGGCTGGCCCACAGGCGTAGCCGATCGCGGCACGAGGCCCGCGTACACCGCCACGGTGTACGCGGGCCCGGGCGGGTGCGTCACGCGGCGTCGTCCACGCCCTCTTCGCGGCGGATCATCCGCCACGCGGCGCGGCGGGCGCTGCGGTCGAGGCTGGACTTGAAGTTCCGGTCTGCGCCGAAGTACTGGCGTCCAAGACCGGCCATGGACTCGATGTGGTCGGCCATCTTGTCCGCGAAGACCTTGTCGAAAACCTTGCCGAAGTTGTCCTCGTCGTTGGCGACGGCTGCAGCCCGGACCTTGGCGTCGGCGCTCGCCTCCTCGAAGGGCCGGATGATGTCCTTGTCGGTGAAGTCCGTGCCGAACTTGGCGTTGAACTTCTCGATCAGCTCCGACAGAAGCGACTTCTCGGCCTCCTTGGCGCCGCCCGGCCCTTCACCGAAGCCCGGCATCGTCGCGGGCCCTTCCGGGGTGAGCGACACGTCGTGCTCGCCGGTCTTCTGCACGCGCAGGTGGCTGAGGTCCACATCGCCGATGTCCACGCCGCCGTCCGTGCGCCCGCGCAGCCGCGTGAGGAGGTAGCGCCCGTAGAGGTGGAGGCGCTCCAGGTCGGGGTCGTGGTAGGGCACGATCTGGGCGAGGAAGCCGTACTTGCGTACGTAGTCGATGAGGTCGGCGCGGAAGTCCTCGGCCGTCTTGACCTCGTCCTCGTCCTCGTCGTTGTCGCGCAGGGCCTCGTAGCGCGTGACGGCCGGGGAGAGGCGGCGGTAGAGCTCGGCGTGCAGCTTCTCCCACTTGGCCTGTGAGCCGGCGGCCTTCTCCTTCGCCTCGAAGTAGGCGGCGGCGAACTTGTCCATCTCCGCTTCGGAGATGATCGGCGCGGACATGACCCGGCTCTGGGCGGTGTAGAGCAGGTTGGGGTCCGAGGGGAGGGTGTTCGCCTCCTCGAAGTACGGGCGGAACGCGTCCTTGATGTCCTCGGCCTCGTTGGTGAAGTCCAGGACGGCGAGGTCGGCCTGCGCCTTGCGTTCGGCAGTGCGGTTCAGACGGGAGAGGGTCTGGACGGCCGCGATGCCGGTCAGTGTCTTGTTGACGTACATGGTCGTCAACAGGGGCTGGTCGAAGCCGGTCTGGTACTTCTCGGCGACGACCAGGATCCGGTACTCCTGCTGCCCCTTCGCTCCTGCCTTGACCGCCTTGTCGTCGGCGCGCGTGTAGGCGAAGGCCTTGGGCAGGGCGGTCTCGGAAAGGCCGCCGTTCTCCTTCGGCTCGGTGGTCTCCTCGCCGTCGATGGTGAGGGAGCCGGAGAAGGCGACCAGGACACCCAGGTCCGGGTACCTGGTGTGGTAGTCGCGGTCCTTGATGTAGCTCTTGATGGCGCGGGCCATCTGCACGGCGGAATGCCGGGAGGCGGTCACGACCATGGACTTGGCGCGCCCGCCGAGCCGGCTCCGGGTGTGGGCGACGAAGTGCTCGACGATCACCTGGGCGTGCTGGGAGACGGTCGAGTCGTGGGTGAGTACGTACCGGGCGAGGAGCGAGTTCGCCTTGGCGGGGTCGACCTCGCGCTCGTCGTGGTTCTGGTTCACCAGCTTCCAGTACGTGTTGTACGTGACGTAGTTGCGCAGCGGGTCGAGGATGAACCCTTCCTCGATGGCCTGGCGCATGGAGTAGGTGTGGAAGGGACGGTAGGCGGCTTTGCCGTTCACCTGGTCCGGGGTGCCGAAGAGTTCCAGGGTCTTGGACTTGGGGGTGGCGGTGAAGGCGAAGTAGGAGAGATTGGCGGCGCGGGACCGTTCGAGCGCCTTCTTCTTGAGCTTGTCGGTGACGGTGACGCTGGTCGCGCCGGCATCCCCGGAGTCGGAGTCGAGGCCGAGTTCGCGGAGGGCGGCCCGGACGGAGGTCGCCGCGTCGCCGGACTGGGAGGAGTGGGCCTCGTCGATGACGATCGCGAAGGTGGTGCCCTTGATCTCGGTCGGGTTGCGCTGGAGGTAGTCCAGGAGCGCGGGGAACGAGTGCAGGGTGACGGTGACGATCTTGCCGGTGTCGCGGGAGAGGGCGCGGGCGAGCTGCTCGCTCTTGGCGCCGTGCTTCTCGTCGATCTTGACGACCAGGCCGTCGGTCTGGGAGAAGCTGCCGACCGTCTCGCGGAGCTGGGCGTCCAGGTTCCGGCGATCGGTGATGACGATGACCTTGTCGAAGACGGGCGCCCCGGGCTTGATGAAGCCTGCGGACAGGGCCTCGGTATTCAGCGTGCGGGGGTCGTTGTCCGCGTGCAGGTCGGAGAGGCGGTGGACGAGCCAACCGATGGTGTTGGACTTGCCGGAGCCGGCCGAGGCCATGATCAGGTAGTTCTGGCCGGCACCGTGCGTGGCGGCGTGGGCGGTCAGCTTCTTGACCACGTCCCATTGGTGGTAGCGCGGGAAGATCGTGGTGCGGGTGGTGGTGCCGCCGGGAGTCTTAGACTTCTGCTGGTGGACGAACCGCTGGAGGAGGTCCAGCCAGTTGTCCCGCTCCCAGACCTGCTCCCAGAGGTAGGAGGTCGCGTACTGGCCGAAGGCCGTGGGGGCGGGGTTGCCGGCGCCGCCCGGGCGGCCCGGGCCCTCGGAGCCGGTGTTGAAGGGCAGGAAGCGGGTGTTCTTGCCCTTGAGTGCGGTCGCGACGAAGACCAGGTCAGGGTCCACGGCAAAGTTCGCGATGACCCGGCGGGTGAAAACCAGCTCGGTGGGGTCGCGGTCGGTCCGGTACTGCTCCTTGGCGTGCTCGACGCCCTGGCCGGTGAGCGGGTTCTTGAGCTCGGCGGTGGCGACGGGGATGCCGTTGAGGAACAGGGTCAGGTCGAGCTTGTGGCCCCAGTCGAGCTGCTTGGTGGCGTACACCAGCTCGCGCACGACGGTGAGACGGTTGGCGCGGTAGCCGTCCAGGACGGAGTCGTCGGCGACCAGGTTTGGCTTGAAGTAGGCGACGCGGAGCCGGACGCCACGGTCCTTCACGCCGTTGCGCAGGACGTGGAGCAGACCGTCATTGGCGATAGCCTGATCAAGGCGGCGCGCGAAGCCACGCTCGGCTTCGGCGGCGTCGCCATAGACGGTGCGCAGCTCGTGCCACTCCTCGGCCTGGGTCCTGCGGAGGAACTCGAAGAGTTCCTCCGTGTCCAGCCCGAGGTCCGCCTGATAGCCGGCGGGGCTGACCTCGCGCCAACCGCGCTTGGTCATGGCGGCAACTATGGCTTCGCCGAACGCGGACTCGTGGTGAACGTGGCCGGGGCTCATACGGTGATTCCCTTCGTGACGTTGCGTCCGCTGGCGGTGGAGACGTCGAACTGGCCGGTTACGGCAGCGATGATGAGGGCTTGGCGGCGTTCGGCGAGGAGAACAGTCTGACGGCGCAGCAGTTGAGTAAGCGCATTCCTTTGCTGCTCGATCCGACTCACCGCCTGCCCTAGGGCCTCCAGCCCTCGTTTATCGGTCGGCCAGCTCAGCTGAAAGTTACCCAAGTCTTCCATTCCCAAGGTGGGCTGCGCCGTATCTGAACCGGTTACGTCGTTGGCCTGACGCAGGAAAGCCGGCGTAGTCAGCCAGGTCGCGATAAGCCATGAAGGCACGTCACTCCTAGGGCGCAACGATGCGACGGCCCTGGCGACATTGGCTCCCGCAAGTTCCTCCGGCACCACGGCAGAGCGCCCCATGGTCCCAACCACGCTGAGCAAGACGTCACCGGCCTTCGTCACGGTGCGGGCATATTGCGCGGAGAGTTCTGCGGGGATCTTCACCAGCGAGGCCGCACGGCCGGGCAGGTCTAGCAAATCATTGACCCGAACGAACCGCACCCCTTCATCGACAAATTGCGGTACCAGCACTCCGTATCGGGACTTTACAGCGAGCAAATACTTGAGCCGAGTGGGCACATGTGAACTGCCGTTGAAGGCTGCATCAAGTGCCGACCCGCTACGCTCCTCAGTCAGTACAATCTGACGCTTCCGAAGTCGTAGCAGCTGGTCGATGCGGGCGGTCTCGGCGTCGAGCAAGTCGGCGATGCGACGCTGTTCCTCCAGGGGAGGCAGTGGCACAGGCGCGTCACCCAAGCGATCCCGGTTGAGCTCGATTTGGTTGGTTGCCCCAACCACGAGCGCCGCATACACAAACTCCTGGAAGGGACGCGAGCCCAGCCAGTAGTACATAAAGCGGGAATCCAATTCGCCCGACTTCGCTCGCGCAACAGTGACGTGCCCGTCAGCCATGCAAGGGAGTCCGTCGGGCGCCTGCGTAAAGTAGCCGACTCGACCGAGCGTGCCGGTCCCCGTCGAGTTGACAAGAACGTCGTCAGCCCGCAGAAATCCTTTGAGTTTCTTCGGGTCACCGCTGAACTCATGAAAGCGGGTTCGCGTCCAGTCGAGGCCGGTGGCCTGGTTCGCAGCTTGGCTGATGACCCGCACCGCCCCGTCATCCACATACGTCGGGGCCGAACCGCGGTTCAGATAAGTGGTGATGTGTTTGAGCGGGGCGGTGGACCATTCATCTGGCAACGAGATGCCAAGCACTGAGCTCATTCCGTCACCTCACCCAAGAGCTCCTGAATCTCCGCCTCCAGCGCCTTCAACTCCGCGTCGATCTCCGCCAGCGGCCTCGGCGGTTCGTACACGTAGAAGTGCCGCGTGAACGGAATCTCGTAGCCGATCTTCGTCTTCGTGTGGTCGATCCACGCGTCCGGGACGTGCGGGTGGACCTCGCGCTTCAGGTACTCCTCAACGTCCTCGCCCAGCGGGACGTTCTCGTAGTCGCGCAGCTCCGTGTCCGGTTCCGGCTCACCCTTGATCTTCTGGACCTCGCCTTCGGGGTCGCGGACCCCCACGGCTTCTCGCATCGACTTCGCGAAGGGCGCGCCCCCGGGCCACAGCAGCCCAGCGGCCACCACCGCGTCCTTCAGCGTCAGGAACGCGTCCGACTTCGTCGTCCACGAGGAGCCGAGCAGCGGCCGGAACGCCTCCACGAACCGCTCCGGCTGCGGGAGCCGGTGGACCGGCTTGGCGGTCGCCAAGGCCGCAAGCGTCTCCTCCGTGACCTCGAAGCGGAGCTTCAGCGGGCGTTCGACCGTGATGCGCTGGTAGCCGAAGGCCTCGTTGTCGAAGACCTTGACCTTGGCATGGAGCTCGTGGTTCGGGTCTGCCGCAGCCTGGATGGCCTCCGCGTACAAACGCGTCACGTCCGCGATGTGCTGCTTGCCCAGTTCCTTGCGCTTGTCGCCCAGCGACTTGCGCATCTTCTGGAACTGGTCGCGCGCGTCGAGCAGGACGACCTTGCCCTTGTGGTCAGGGGCCTTCCGGTTGGTGAGGATCCAGAAGTACGTGGAGATGCCGGTGTTGTAGAAGAGCTGGTCCGGGAGAGCGACGATCGCCTCCAGCCAGTCGTTCTCCAGGATCCAGCGGCGGATCTCGGACTCGCCCGAGCCGGCCGCGCCGGTGAAGAGCGGCGAGCCGTTGAATACGATGGCGATGCGAGAGCCGCCACCGCCCTTGACGTCCACCGGCTTCATCATCGAGATCATGTGCTGGAGGAAGAGCAGCGAACCGTCGTTGATGCGCGGCAGGCCCGCGGCAAAGCGGCCGGCCTCACCCATGTGCTTGTGCTCGTACTCGACCTCGTCCTTGACCTTCTTCCACTCCACGCCGAACGGCGGATTGGCCAGGAGGTAGTCGAACCTCTCCCTCCGGTGGGCAGGGTCGCTGAAGGAGTTGCCGAACGCGATGTGCTCCGGGTCCTGGCCCTTGATCATCAGGTCGGACCGGCAGATGGCCCAGGATTCGGGGTTGAGCTCCTGGCCGTAGACCTCGACCGTCGCGTCCGGATTCAGGGCCTTGATGTGGTCCTCGGCGGCCGACAGCATGCCGCCGGTGCCGCAGGCCGGGTCCATGACCGTGCGGACCGCGCCCGGCACCGTCAGGGCGTCCCCGTCGGGCGCGATCAGGAGGTTGACCATCAGCTTGATGACCTCGCGGGGGGTGAAGTGCTCACCCGCCGTCTCGTTGGACTGCTCCGCGAAGCGGCGGATCAGCTCCTCGAAGATGTAGCCCATGTTGTGGTTGGACACGACCTCGGGGTGCAGATCCAGGTCGGTGAACTTGCCGATGACCTGGTAGAGCAGGTCGGCATCGTCGAGCCGCTTGATCTGCTGGGTGAACTCGTACTTGTCGAGGACCTCCCGGGCGTTGTCCGAGAAGGCACCCACGTACTTCTGCAGGTTCTTCGCCGCGCTCTTCGGGTCGCCGGCGATTTTCTTCAGGGTCAGGCCGCTCCTGTTGTAGAAAGAGTGGCCCGAGGCCTTGCGCAGCCAGTGGTCCGGATCGATCTCCTGGCCCTCGTACTGGGCTGCGGTCTCCGCGACCTTCTCCCGGGTCGGCTCCAGGACGCACTCCAGCCGGCGCAGCACCGTGAACGGCAGGATGACCTTGCCGTAGTCGGACTGCTTGTAGTCGCCGCGCAGGAGGTCGGCGACGGACCAGGCGTGGTTCGCCAGTTCCGTGTGCTTACTGCTGTTCAAGGGGTTCCCCGGTTTCCTTCCGGACCGTCCCGCCCAAGGGAAGCGGGTGCGGACAAGTGTGGTGGATGGTCGAGAAGTTCACATGTGGTTCAGGCCGGTTCGGTATCGGCCGAGGCCCCAGCCAGGGCCGGGGCCGGGAGGAGCGCGCCGCCCGTGAGGCCGTCCGTCAGCAGGGCCGCCGTCTCCTCCGCGAGGCGCGCGGCCTGCCGTGCCCGCGCGCGCAGTCCGTGGACGTGCCGGAATGCCTCGCCGTAGCGGCGCTGCTCGTCGAGCGGCAGCAGCGGGACCCGTAGCCGGCCCGGAGCCACGTGCAGGACGGTACTGCCGGTGGAGGCCCCCGCGATGTTCTCCTCCGAGCTGATGAAGCCGGCCAGGAACCAGGAGTCCAGGCGGGTCGGGTCCGGGCGCAGAATATGGACCTGGGGGCCAAGGAGCGCGCCCGCGTCCGTCTCGTCCGCGACTCGGGCCATCGGCCCGGTGCCGCCCGCGATCGCCCGTACGAGGACGTCGCCGGCGGCGATCACAGGTGCGGGAGCCGCGGAGCGGAGCTCCGCCGGGTCGCCGGTCGGGCCCGTCCCGCGCGCGATGTCGGCTCCAGTGAGGACCGGCGCCGCCGACGGCGGGGCCGCCCCTTCCGGCTCCGGACCTTTGGTGTCGGGCACGGTACGGAGCAGGGCCAGCGCCCCGCCCCGGGCGAGGTCGGAGGCGGTGGCCGTACGCCATTCCCGGGCCGCACCGCCGGGTGCGGTCCAGCCGGTGATGTCCGCAGCGTCGAGGAGGGAGCGGGCGGCTGCGGTCAGTTCGCGGCGGCCGGTTTCCGTACGCGTGGACAGTTCGGCGGGGTCGACATCGGTGCGGGAGATGCGGACCTGGCGGGCCGGGGTCAGATCGACGAGGTCGTCGAGGAGATCGACGACCGGCACCGCACGTGCGGTGCCAGGCTCGGCCGCGAAGCCGTCCGGGTCGGCGGTGAAGGCATCCCAGTGGGCGAGCGCCTGCGCCGTCAGGCCCGCCCAGTCGATCGGGGCACGGGAAGAACCCGTACGCGGCGAGCCCGCCGCCTGTTCCCCGGCGCCCGACCCGGGCGACCCTGCCACGTCGACGAACAGCACCGACTTCCGCTCCGGGCCTCCCGGTTCAGGCCGTTGCAGTACCCACAGCTGCAAGCCCACGTGCAGGGGCGGTGCGGCCCCGGCCGGGAGAGCCACTACGGCCCGCACGGCGCCGCCGCGCACCAGCTCCGCCCGCACCCTGCGTCCGGAGGGGCGGGAGGCGGTGGCGGGCGGCAGGATCAGCACGGCCCGGCCGCCCGGCGCGAGGTGGGCCAGGCAGTGCTGCACCCAGGCGAGCTCGGATTCGGACCGGCCGGGCACGCCGTACGCCCAGCGCGGGTCGTAGGCGAGCTCGTCGTGGCCCCAGTCGCGATCTCCGTACGGCGGATTGCACACCACCGCGTCCGCCGTCAGCCCGTCGAAGGCGTCCGCGCGCAGGCTGTCCCCGATGCGCACGGTGACCTCCGCCCGCGGCGCGGCGAGGCTCAGCCCGACCGCGGTGCGCTGGGCCTGTACGGGTACGGAGTCCTGACCGAGGAGGGTGGTGGCGCCGCGTTCGGCGGCGGCCGCCAGCAGCGCACCGCTGCCGCAGGCAGGGTCCAGCACCCGCGCGACCCTGGCCGGGAGCAGCTCCGTGACCAGCCGCGTCAAAGGTTCGGGGGTTCCGTAGACGCCGGTCGCGGCGCTGTCCTCCAGTTCCCTTTCCGCGAGCACCGCGAGCGCGGCCGAGCCGCCCTCCTCACGGACGCAGCGAAGGATGGCACGGAGTGTGGGGCCGTCGGATGCGGAGAATGTGGGACTCGCGGGCACCGGCCCGGGGAGCGATGCCAGGAGCCCGGCCACCTCTTCGGCGGCGCGGGCGACGAGCTCGGCGTCCGTGAGGTCGGCGAGCGCCGCCGTCTCGTCCGGGGAGCGGCGGGCGAGGGTGAGGACGAAGCCGATGCGGCCGGTCGTCCTGTCCGGGTCGGAGGCCTGGAAGCGGACCGCGGTGCGCAGCTCCTCCCGGGGGTCGGCGACCTGCGTGTGACCGCGCGATCCGAGCCACGCCTGGACCGCTCCGAGGTCGTACAGCGGACTCGTGTCGGTGCCGCCGGACGGATGGGGGAAGTCGGCGTGCCGTCGGCGCCAGTTGCTGACGGTGGCCCGGGTGACGCCGGCGATGCGGGAGATCTCCGCGGCTGTCACGTGGGCTGTTGTCTCGGGCATGACCGGGCGGGACCTCTCTTCTGGGCGGGCAGTTCACACCCTACATCACCCTCCGAGCGCAAATTCATGTTTGACAGCGCTTTCAGTTGATCGTCTACTGAGAATAGTTAAAACCAGCGCGTCGACACACCGACTCGGGAGTCCTCATGCCGCTCCGCCCGACCGTCGCCCTCAGCCCTGCCACAGCACACAAGACCCGGCGCAGCACTCTCTACCAGCTCCGGGACACGGGCCCGTCTCCCGCCGACCTGCGCGCAGCACTCAACGCCAGGTATGAGCGCGATCACTCCTTCGTCGTCGAGGACGTGACCGTCGGGGACGCCCCCGCGCTCCTCTGCCACGGAGTGATCGGGCAGCACCGACCGCCCGACTGGACCTCCGCCGTGCATGCCCTCACCGGACGGAAGCCACCTGTGGAGAACCGCACGTCGGCGGGCGTCCTGCTCCTCCCCGTCGCCGGCGACGTCTTCGCCCTCACTTTCGGCATGGGGCACCTGCTGCTCGACCAGAGCAGGATCTCCCCCGGCTTCGGCATCGACTTCGTCCTGCGCGCCGCGCAGCCCGACGCCATCCGCCAGGTCACGCACAGCCTGATGGACGCCAGGGGCCGTACGGACCGGAGCTCTGCGGCCCAAGGTCAGCACATCCGCTCGTTCTCGATCGAGGAGTACGGAGAGGTGGTGAGCCGGCTGGTCGGCGCCCTGAACTCGACCGAGCTCACGATCGGGAAGCACAGCCGCCGCACGGCGCAGGTGGCCGGCACGGACGCCCTGAAGATCCATCTCGGTGCGCAGCCGGAGGACCTGGCCCACGACCTTACGCAGGTCCGGGCGATCCTCGCCCGCCGATCTCCTGCACCGGAGTTCGAGGCCATCGCCCGCGTCCGGCCGCTCAAGAGCGGAGATCCGCGACGCAACACCCTGGAGAGACGTCTCGACGATCTGCTGGGCGCCTCGGCGGATACCGGATCGCTGGCTCTGGCCATCCCCGCGTCCTGCCTGGACCAGGAGGACGCCGCGCTCTCCTACCGGGTGAAGGTCGGCGGCGTCCGCCGCCTCATGCCTTCTCCGGTGATCGACGACGTTCTGGAGCTGCTCGGCGGTATCCCGCCCGGCAGGCGCCTGGATGCCCTGTCCGCGGGCTACATACAGATGTTCCGGGACGAGGAGGGCGCCGATCCGGTAAGTGCCCAGGTGAAGGCCCAGAGGTGGATCACGGCCGAGATCCCGCTCGACGCCAGCCGCTACTTCCACCACGAGGGGCGCTGGTTCGAGATCGGGGACCGGTACCTGGAGGGCATCCGCAGCGAGGTCGACGCCCTGCTCACCGCACCGGCCGGCTGTCCCCTGCCGGCCTGGACGACCGGCCTCGCGACGGAGGAGGAGTACAACCTGGAGGCGGCGAAGCACGGTTACGTCTGTATGGATCGTCGGCTGATCAGGACCGTCCTCCATCCGCACGGTTTCGAGGCCGCAGACCTGCTCGCCGAGGACGGAACCCTGATCCACGTAAAAAGGGCCGACTCCTCGGCGCCGCTGAGCCACCTCTTCGCCCAGGGCAGGGTTTCCGCCGACGCCCTGCGCTTCGACGCGGAGGCGCGCGCCGAGTTCGTCCGGCGCGTGCGGGAACGCCATCCGGGGCACACTCTCGGCGAGGAGTTCACCCCGAAGAAGGTCGTCTACGCCATCTCGCTCAAGAGCGGCAAGGCCCTGACCACGAAGAACCTGTTCACGTTCGCTCAGGTCTCGCTACTGCAGGCGACCCGTGCCCTGCGCGCGCAGGGCATCGACGTGGCTGTGGTCGGCATACCGTCGAACGCGAGCGTCCCGGCGAGCTGATCCATGTCGATGTGAAGAAACTCGGCCGGATCCCCGACGGCGGCGGCCACAAAGTGCTGGGCCGCCAGGCCGGCCGGGCCACCCGCTGCGGCGTGGGCTTCGACTACGTCCACTCCGCCGTCGACGACCACTCCCGCCTGGCCTACAGCGAGATCCACCCCGACGAGAAGGTCGCGATCTGCGCGGCCTTCCTGGCCCGCGCGGCCGCGTTCTTCCACGCCCAAGGCATCACCCGCATCGAACGGGTCCTGACCGACAACGCTTGGGCCTACCACAAGGGGCCGGCCTGGAAAGCCGCCCTGGCCGACCTCGGCGCCGCCGGCAAGCTGACCCGCGCCTACCGGCCACAGACCAACGGCAAGGTCGAACGTTTCAACCGCCCGCTCCTGGACGAGTGGGCCTACCTCCGGCCCTACACCTCCAACGACGAACGGACCGCGGCCCTGACAGACTGCCTCCACACCTACAACCACCACTGCTGCCACACCGCACTGGGCGGACACTCACCCATCAGCCGCGTGAACAACCCTGCGGGTCAATACACCAAGGCGCTTCCTCGGGCACTGGAGCCCCTACGGACCGACCTCTTGAGCGCCGGCTCCGCCAACGTCCGGCCTCGCCGAAGTACGGCAGGCAGGAAAGCGGCTGATTTTCCTTCAATCTTTAGCAAAGCCAGCCCTCGCGAGTCGCGCCTCTCACCCAGCACGACCTGCACCATCAGCCAAGTGGCACCCCATCAGAACGAGCGTCAAATGGGCGTCACGAGCGTCATTTCAGCGTCAAGATATCGCCTGTAACGCCCACAGTGACCATAATGCACACTGGTAAACCTGCAGGTCAGGCGGCCTTCGCGAGGGGCTCCAGGATCGCGACGCACTCCACGTGGTGGGTCATCGGGAAGAGGTCGAAGACGCGGAGGGTGCGGGGCTTGTAGCCGGCTTCGGCGAAGTAGGCCAGGTCTCGGGCCAGGGCTGCCGGGTCGCACGCGACGTAGGCGATGCGGCGGGCCGAGAGGCCGGCGACGTGGCGGACCGTCTGCTTGCCGGCGCCGGCGCGCGGGGGGTCCAGGACGACCAGGTCGCACTCGGTGATGCCGGTGCGGGGGAGGACGGACTCGACCTTGCCCTGTTCGATGCGGACGCGGGGGAAGTCGGCGAGGTTGTGGCGGGCGTCCTCCACCGCGCGCTTGGTCGACTCGATGCCGAGGACGGCTCCCGTTTCGCCCAGGCGCTCGGCCAGGGCTCCCGCGAAGATGCCGACGCCGCAGTAGAGGTCGAGGGCCATCTCGCCCTTGCGCGGCATCAGGCCCTGCATGACGGCCTTGATCAGGGTGTCGGCGGCCTGGGGGTGGACCTGCCAGAAGCCGCCCATGCCGACGCGGTACGTACGGCCGTCGGCGCGCTCGCGGACGAAGGGGCGGCCGTGGACGCGGTGTACGCCTCCGTCCTTCTCCTCGACGCGCAGGACCGAGACCGGCTTGTCGAGCTCGACGAGCGGGAGGCGGCCGCCGGGGCGGGGGGTGAGGACGACCTGGCGGTCCTGGGAGCCGGTCGCGGCGATGGCCTCGACCGTCGCCATCTGCGGCCACTCGCGCTTCTCGATGCCGAGTTCCGAAACGCCCGGCGCGGCGATCATGCAGTGGTCGATCCGCTCGATGTCGTGCGAGCGGTGCTTGCGCAGGCCCGGGTGGCCCTCGGCGTCGACCGCGTACTGGACGCGGGTGCGCCACTGCGGGACCTGGCCGGCGGGCAGCTTGTCGCCCTCGGCGGGGGCGACGGTGCCGTCCCAGCCGGCCTCCTCCGGGGTGAGGCCGGCGAGCCGCTTCAGCTGCTCGGCGACGACCTCGCCCTTGAGCCGGCGCTGGGCGCCCGGCTTGGCGTGCTGCCAGTCGCAGCCGCCGCACTTGCCGGGGCCGGAGTACGGGCAGGGGGCCTCGACGCGGTCCTTGGAGGCCGTCAGGACGGTGATCGCGTCGGCGCGCAGGAAGCGGGAGTCCGTCTCGCCCTCGGTGACCTTGGCGACGACCTTCTCGCCGGGCAGGGCGTGGCGGACGAACAGGACCCGGCCGTCGGCGGTCCGGGCGATGCAGTGGCCGCCGTGCGCGACGGGGCCGACCTCGACCTCGTACTCCTCCCCGACCAAGGACTGCTTCTCGTTCTGCTCGGGGAGGGTCATGGTGGGGAGTGCTCCAAGGTCAGGGTTCAGGGTCCAAGGCAAAGGCCGGACGGTCGACCCATCAGTCTACGTGGGTTCCGTCCGGCCGTTCACCATCGCTGCTGCGGCTACTTCGCCGCGCGGTCCTTCGGGCGGGGCGTGTCCACCGGTCCGCGGCGGACGGCGCCCGGGGCGTTCCACTCCTGCCGCTTCTTCGCCCGCCGCTTGGCGAGCTCCGAGGACTCCAGCTGGTAGGGGACGGACGTGACCATCACACCGGGGGTGAACAGCAGGCGGCCCTTGAGGCGCAGGGCGCTCTGGTTGTGCAGCAGGTGCTCGTACCAGCGGCCGACGACGTACTCCGGGATGTACACGCTGACGGCGTCGCGCGGGTTCTCGGTGCGCAGGCCCTTGACGTACTCGACCACCGGGCGGGTGATCTCGCGGTACGGGGAGTCCAGGATCTTGAGCGGCACGTTGATCCGGCGCCGCTCCCACTCGTCCCGCAGGGCCTTGGTCTCGGCCGGGTCGACGCTGATGCTGAGCGCCTCGAGGGTGTCGGAGCGGGTCAGCTTGGCGAAGGCCAGGGCGCGCAGGGTGGGCTTGTGCACCTTGGAGACGAGGACGATGGAGTGGACGCGGGAGGGGCGGACGCTGTCGTCGCTGGGGCCCTCGGCGGCGGCGATCTCCTCGGCGACGCGGTCGTAGTGCTTCCGGATCGCGGTCATGGTGCCGTAGAAGATCAGCATGCCGAGCAGGGCGACCCACGCGCCGTGCGTGAACTTCGTGGCCAGGACGACGACCAGGACGAGCCCGGTGAAGATCGCGCCGAAGGTGTTGATCGCCCGGGAGCGGAACATCCGGCGGCGGGCGGACTGGTCGGTCTCGGTCTTCAGGTGGCGGTTCCAGTGCCGGACCATGCCGATCTGGCTCAGCGTGAAGGAGACGAAGACGCCGACGATGTAGAGCTGGATCAGCCTGGTCGAGTCGGCGTCGTAGATCCACACGAGCAGCATGGCGGCGCCGGCGAGCAGCACGATGCCGTTGGAGAAGGCGAGCCGGTCACCGCGGGTGTGCAGCTGGCGCGGCAGGTACCGGTCCTGCGCCAGGATCGAGCCGAGCAGCGGGAAGCCGTTGTACGCGGTGTTCGCGGCCAGGAACAGCACGAGCGCGGTGGCGGTCGCGAGCACGATGAACAGGAAGCTGCCGGAGCCGAACACGGCCTCGGCGACCTGGGAGATCACCGGGTTCTGGACGAATTCGGGGCCGACCGGGACCCCGTTGGCGAGCAGGTTCTCGGCCGGGTTCTCGGCCATCCGCACGTCGGTGGCCAGGGCCAGGCCGATGATGCCGCAGAACATGGTGACCGCCAGGCCGCCCATCAGCAGCAGCGTGGTGGCGGCGTTCTTGCTCTTGGGCTTGCGGAAGGCGGGCACGCCGTTGCTGATGGCCTCGACGCCGGTGAGGGCGGCACAGCCGGAGGAGAAGGCCCGCAGCAGCAGGAAGACCAGCGCGAAGCCGGCCAGCCCCTGGTGCTCGGCCTTGATCTCCAGGTGGGCGGTCGGGGCCTGCATGGTGTCGCCCGCGACGAGACCGCGCCAGGCACCCCAGGCGATCATCACGAAGACCGCGCCGACGAACACGTAGGTCGGGATCGCGAAGAGTTTCCCGGATTCCTTCACGCCGCGCAGATTCATCAGCGTGAGCAGCAGAATCATGATCATCGCCGAGAGCACCTTGTGCTCGATGACGAAATCAACGGCGGAGCCGAGATTCTCCACTCCGGAGGAGATCGACACGGCGACGGTCAGGACGTAGTCGACGAGCAGGGCGCTCGCGACCGTCAGGCCGGCCTTGGGTCCGAGGTTGGTGTTGGCGACCTCGTAGTCGCCGCCGCCGCTGGGGTACGCGTGCACGTTCTGGCGGTAGGAGGCGACCACGGTGAACATCAGCACGACGACCGCGACGGCGATCCAGGGGCTGAAGCGGTACGCCGACACACCCGCGATCGACAGGACCAGCAGGACTTCGCCGGGGGCATATGCCACGGAGGAGAGCGGGTCGGATGCGAAGACGGGAAGGGCGATCCGCTTGGGGAGGAGGGTTTCCCCGAGGCGGTCGCTGCGCAGCGCCCGGCCGATCAGGATCCGTTTGGGCACGTCGGTCAGTTTGGACACGGGAAGGATCGTAAGCGTTCGAAATCCGGCTGACGAACCCCCCGCCCGTATTCCGCGGCATTGGGTCGCCCACTGCGCCGCAAGAGGTCACATCGGTGACCACCCGTGTGTAGCTTGGGCCATGGTCTGAGACCCTGTTAAGCCAGAGATGCAATGAGGCTGGGAACCAGCGAGCGCTGACAGCCGGAAGGACGGCCGTGCACATCGTCATTATGGGCTGCGGAAGGGTGGGCTCCGCCCTCGCGCAGACCTTGGAACAGCAGGGGCATACGGTCGCGGTCATCGACCAGGACCCCACAGCATTCCGCCGGCTGGGAGCCGGATTCGGCGGCCGCCGCGTCACGGGCGTCGGCTTCGACCAGGACACGCTGCGCGAGGCCGGAATCGAGGACGCGGGCGCCTTCGCGGCGGTCAGCAGTGGTGACAATTCCAACATCATCGCCGCCCGCGTGGCGCGCGAGATGTTCGGCATCGAGAACGTCGCCGCCCGCATCTACGACCCCAAGCGCGCCGAGGTCTACCAGCGCCTCGGCATCCCCACCGTGGCGACCGTGCGCTGGACCGCCGACCAGATGCTGCGCCGGCTGCTGCCCTCGGGCGCCGAGCCGCTGTGGCGCGACCCGAGCGGCGGCGTGCAGCTCGCCGAGGTGCACACCTCCGCGGCGTGGATCGGCCACAAGGTCAGCAGGCTCCAGGAGGAGACGGGCGTCCGCGTGGCGTTCCTCACCCGCCTGGGCGAGGCCATGCTGCCGACGTCGCAGACGGTCCTGCAGGAGGGCGACCTCGTCCACGTGATGATGCGCACGGACGAGATCGACAAGGTCGAGGCGGCGTTCGCCGAGGGCCCCGAGGAGGCACACGCATGAGGGTCGCGATCGCCGGAGCCGGCGCGGTGGGCCGCTCCATCGCGGGCGAGCTCCTGGAGAACGGGCACGAGGTGCTCCTCGTGGACAAGGCGCCGACCGCCATCTCGGTGGAGCGGGTGCCGCAGGCCGAGTGGCTGCTGGCCGACGCCTGCGAGATCACCTCGCTGGACGAGGCGGCGCTGCAGCGCTGCAACGTGGTCATCGCCGCGACGGGCGACGACAAGGTCAACCTGGTCGTGTCCCTGCTGGCCAAGACCGAGTACGGGGTCCCGCGCGTCGTGGCGCGCGTGAACAACCCGAAGAACGAGTGGCTCTTCAACGAGTCCTGGGGCGTCGACGTCGCGGTCTCCACGCCGCGCCTGATGTCCGCCCTCGTCGAGGAGGCCGTCAGCGTCGGCGACCTGGTGCGCCTGCTGCGCTTCAGCCACGGCGACGCGAACCTCGTCGAGCTGACCCTGCCGGCCGACTCCTCCGTCGCCGGGACCCAGATCAGCGAGATCACCTGGCCCGAGGACACCTCGCTGGTCACGATCATCCGGGGCAACCGGGTCCTCACCCCGCACGCGGAGGAGACCCTGGAGCCGGGCGACGAGCTGCTGTTCGTGGCCGCGCAGGCCCGGGAGGAGCAGCTGGAGGACCTCCTCCAGGCCCGCCACTGACGGCTGCGGGAGCAGAAGCACGGCACAGCAGAAGCAGGGCGAACGGGAGGGGCGGGGCAGCCGGTGCTGCCCCGCCCCTCCCGTCGTGGTTCAGACCCCCCGCTCCCGGGCGGCCGCGGCCTTGGCCGCCTTCTGTGCGGCCTCCTCGGCCTCGTACTCGGCCATCACGTCGATCGGCGGCGGCGCCTTCGCCAGGAACACCCAGGTAAAGTACACGGCCAGCACCATCGGCGGCAGCTTCAGCGCGATGAGCACCCAGCCCAGCTGCGTCGCGTCGCCCCACCAGTACAGCGGGAAGAGGATCGCGTACTTGGCGAGGAAGATCAGGCCCCACGCCAGGCTGGCCTTGGTGTACGCCTTCTTGCGCCCGGGGTTGCGGGTCCGCCAGGACAGGTTCTCCTTGAAGACCGGCCCCAGCACCACGCCCAGCAGCGGGAAGCCGACCAGCGCGGACAGCGTGAACGCGACGCCGAGCCCGGCGCCGTAGATCATGCCGGGCAGGTAGAACCCCTTGGCGGTGCCGGTGAACAGGGCGAAGGCCACGCCCACGCCGACGCCGAAGACCCCGCTGAAGGCGTGCTTGACGGTGTCCTTGCGCAGCAGCCGCACGATCACCAGCAGCACCGCGACGGCGCCCGCCGCGATCGCGGACATCTTCACGTCCTTGTTGACCGTGTAGATCATCACGAAGAGCAGCCCGGGGAGCATCGTCTCCACGGTGCCGCGGATGCCGCCGAAGGCGTCGAAGAGCGCCGCCCGGGTCACCGCCTGCTGGTCGTCGCCGGCCGGGTCCGCGCCCGGCGCGGACCCGGGGGTGGACGGTTTGTCGAGTGACGTCACCGGTCAGTGCTCCTGTCCGAGCGGTCGGAGTTCGTACTTCGGGTTGAAGAGGACCCGGCGGCCGTGGCTCATGGCGATGCGCCCGGAGGCGATCATGCGCCGGCCGGGCTCGATTCCCACGATCGAGCGACGTCCGAGCCAGACCACGTCCAGCGCGGCGGACCCGTCGAAGAGCTCCGCCTCCAGGGCCGGCACGCCGGCCCGCGGCCGGAGCGTGACGGTACGCAGGGTTCCGGTGACCTTGACTATCTCCCGGTCGTGGGAGTCGCAGATCCGCGTGCACCCCGCGGCTTCTGCGTCCTCCTGCAGCTCCGCCGAATGCAGCTCCTCCTGGGAGGTGGACAGCCGCTCTATCATCCGGCGGAACCGGCCCGCCGGCCTGACCCGGGTGGCGGACTTCTCGGGACGCGGTTCAGCACTCATACAGGAAGCGTACCGGCGCCCACACCCCCTCTCGAAGTCCCCACTACTTCTCGAAGCGGTAGCCCATGCCCGGTTCGGTGATGAAGTGCCGCGGGTGCGAGGGGTCGGCCTCCAGCTTGCGGCGCAGCTGGGCCATGTACACGCGCAGGTAGTTCGTCTCGGTGCCGTACGAGGGTCCCCAGACCTCCTGGAGCAGCTGCTTCTGGCTGACGAGCTTGCCGCCGCCCCGTACGAGCACCTCCAGCAGGTGCCATTCGGTGGGCGTGAGCCGTACGTCGCGCCCTTCGCGCACCGCCTTCTTCGCGGCCAGGTCGACGGTGAAGCCGTCGGTCTCGACGACGACGTCCTCGACGGAGCCGGCGGTGGGCTCGGCCCGGCGCACGGCGGCCCGCAGCCGGGCCAGCAGCTCGTCCATGCCGAAGGGCTTGGTGACGTAGTCGTCGGCGCCGGCGTCGAGGGCCTCGACCTTCTCGTCGGAGCTGTGCCGGGCGGACAGCACCAGGATCGGCACCCTGGTCCAGCCGCGCAGCCCCTTGATCACCTCGACGCCGTCCATGTCGGGCAGGCCCAGGTCGAGGACGACCACGTCGGGGTGGCGGGCGGCCGCGAGCTCCAGGGCCCCGGCCCCGTCGGCGGCGGCGTCGACCTCGTACCTGCGCGCCTTGAGGTTGATCACGAGGGCTCGGACGATCTGCGGCTCGTCGTCCACCACGAGCACCCGGGTCATGAGGGTCCTGCTTTCTGTCGTGTCGGGTCGATGGCTTCGGCGGGGCGGTCGGTGTCGGCCGGACGGTCGGCGGCGGCCGGACGGTCGGCGGCGGTCGGACCTGCCGGGGCCTTCGGGCCGGGGTCCGCGGCGCGCAGGGTGAGCACCATGGTCAGGCCGCCGCCGGGGGTGTCCTCGGCGGCCAGGGTGCCGCCGACGGCCTCGGTGAAGCCGCGGGCCACGGCGAGCCCTAGCCCCACGCCGGCGCCGCGCGGGGCGTCGCCGTGCCGCTGGAACGGCTCGAAGATGCGGTCCTTGGCCTCGTCGGGGACGCCCGGCCCGCGGTCGACGACGCGCAGCTCGACGCGGTCGCCGAGGTGGCTGGCCGCGACCAGCACCGGTGCGTGCGCCGGGCTGTACTTCACCGCGTTCTCGACGATGTTGGCCACGGTCCGCTCCAGCAGCCCCGGGTCCACCGCCACCATCGGCAGGGTCTCGGGGATGTCGAGGTCCACGCTGTCCTCCGGTACGCCGCCCAGCGCCACCGGGACCACCTCGTCGAGGTCGATCTCCCTGATCAGCGGGGTGACGGTGCCGGTCTGGAGCCGGGACATGTCCAGCAGGTTGCCCACCAGGTGGTCGAGCCGGTCCGCCCCGTCCTCGATGCCCTCCAGCAGCTCGGCCCGGTCCTCCTCGGACCAGTCCACGTCGTCGGAGCGCAGGGAGGACACCGAGACCTTGATCGAGGCCAAGGGCGTACGCAGGTCATGGCTGACGGCGGCGAGGAGCGCGGTGCGGATGCGGTTGCCCTCGGCGAGCCGCCGGGCCTCCTCGGCCTCGTCGACGAGCCGCCGGCGGTCCAGGACGACGGCGGCCTGCGCGGCGAACGCGCCGAGCACCCGGCGGTCCTCGGCGGGCAGCACCCGCCCGGACAGCGCCAGCGCCATGTGGTCGCCGATCGGCAAGTCCACATCGGCTTCCTCGGGCCGGTCGGCCGGGTGCGGGCCGATGCTGCCGGCCGGACGCCAGGGTTCCACCTCGCTGCCGCGTTCGAGGAGGGCCACGGACTCCATGGCGAAGGTCTCGCGGACCCGCTCCAGCAGGGCTTCGAGGCTGGTCTCGCCGCGCAGCACGCTCCCGGCGAGGAAGGAGAGTATCTCGGACTCGGCGCGCAGCCGGGCGGCCTGGTGGGTGCGCCGCGCGGCGACGTCGACCACCGAGGCCACGGAGACCGCCACGCCGAAGAAGACCGCGATGGCCACGATGTTCTTGGGGTCGGAGATCGTGAAGCGGTGCACGGGCGGTGCGAAGTAGTAGTTCAGCAGCAGCGAGCCGAAGGCCGCCGAGGCCAGCGCCGGCCAGAGTCCGCCCAGCAGGGCCGCGCCCACGGTCAGCGCCAGGAACAGCAGCATCTCGTTGGCGAGGCCGGGGTCGGCGTCGACGTGCGTGAGCAGCAGGGCCAGCAGGGCGGGGCAGACCACGCCGACGATCCAGCCGGCGAGGGTCCGTGTCCGGCCCAGCTGGGCGGCCGAGCGGGCCGCCGGCAGGCCGCGGCCCTTGGCGGCCTCCTCGTGCGTGACGATGTGGACGTCGAGGTCGGGCCCCGATTCGCGGGCGACGGTGACCCCGACACCGGGGCCGAAGACGTACTGCCAGGCTTTGCGGCGGCTGGAGCCCAGGACGACCTGGGTGGCGTTGACCCCGCGGGCGAAGGCGAGGAGGGCGTCGGGGATGTTGTCGCCGATGACGTGGTGAAACGTTCCACCCAGGTCCTCGACCAGCGTCCGCTGGACCGCGAGCTCCTTCGGGGAGGCCGCGGTCAGCCCGTCGCTGCGCGCGATGTACACGGCCAGGATCTCGCTGCCCGAGCCCTTGGCCGCCATGCGCGCTGCGCGCCGGATGAGCGTGCGCCCCTCGGGCCCGCCGGTCAGCCCGACGACGATGCGCTCGCGGGCCTGCCAGGTGGCCCGTATGCCGTGCTCGCCGCGGTACTCCTGGAGGTACTCGTCGACCCGGTCGGCCACCCACAGCAGCGCGAGCTCGCGCAGCGCGGTCAGGTTCCCGGGCCGGAACCAGTTCGACAGGGCCGCGTCGACCTTGTCCGGCCGGTAGATGTTGCCGTGGGCCATGCGCCGGCGCAGCGCCTGCGGCGACATGTCCACCAGCTCGATCTGGTCGGCCCGCCGGACCACCTCGTCCGGCACGGTCTCGCGCTGCCGGACCCCGGTAATGCCCTCCACCACGTCACCGAGCGACTCCAGGTGCTGGATGTTGACGGTGGAGACCACGTCGATGCCGGCCCGGAGCAGCTCCTCCACGTCCTGCCAGCGCTTGGCGTTGCGCGAGCCGGGCACGTTGGTGTGCGCGAGCTCGTCGACGAGGGCGATGGCGGGCCGGCGTGCGAGCACGGCGTCCACGTCCATCTCGGTGAAGGCGGCGCCCCGGTGCTCCAGCTCCTTGCGCGGCAGCTGCTCCAGGCCGTGCAGCATCACCTCGGTGCGCGGCCGCCCGTGGTGCTCGACGAAGCCCACGACGCAGTCCGCGCCGCGCTCCACGCGGCGGTGGCCCTCGGAGAGCATCGCGTACGTCTTGCCCACGCCCGGGGCCGCGCCGAGGTAGATCCGTAGCTTGCCGCGTGCCATGCGCTCATTCTCCGGGACGTTTGCACCGTTCTCGCACGTTTGGCCGCCGGCGGGCCCATCTCTGACGCGTTCCTGACGCGCCCGTGCCGCCACCACACGACTGCGGGAACACGACTGCGGGCCGTACCCCGAAGGAGTACGGCCCGCGGCCGAAAACGGTCGCCGCCCGCAGCGGCGCAGTCAGCCCGGTCAGCGGGGTCGGCCGGTTCAGCGGACCTCGGTGATCTCCGGGCCGCGCTCCAGCTGGCCCATGCCGCCGGAGAAGCGGGAGCCCTCCTGGTCCTCGGTCTGCACGCCATCCGGCACCATCTGGGCGTCGTTCGGCAGCTTCAGCACGATCGGGTCGCGCGGAGCCATCGGGCCGTCGCCGCGGACGATGACGGTCTCCCGGAAGATCTGCTCCAGCACGCCCGCCGACTCGGGGCGCACGGCGCCCTGGCCGGAGATGACGCCGCGCAGGAACCAGCGCGGCCCGTCGACGCCGACGAAGCGGACCAGCTGGGCGCCGGTCTGGCCGTCGGGCATCGGCACGGGCACCTGGGCGCGCAGCTCCCAGCCCAGCGGACCCTCGACCTCGTCGATCAGTCCGCCCTGCTGGGTGATGCCCGCGGCGATCTCCTCGCGGACCTCGCCCCAGATGCCTTCCTTCTTGGGTGCGGCGAACGCCTGGAGCTGTACGGCGCTGTCGCCCAGCACGACCGTCGCGGCGACGATCGCGTCACCGGCGACCTCGACGCGCAGCTCCATGCCCTCGACACCCGGTACGAGGATGCCGCCGAGGTCCACCCGGCCCTCGGCCGGGGAACCGGGCACCTCGGTGACGTCCCACGGCCCGTCGGGGCGCGGGGCCGGCGGCAGGTTCACCCTGCGGGGAGCGGTGTCGACCTCGGCGCCGCTGTCCTGCTCATCGCCGGCCACGCCGTCCACGACCTGCTCGGCCGCGCCGCCGTCCTTGGCGGAGTCGTTCTTCTTGCGACGTCCGAACACGTCACTGTCCTTCCCGGTCGGATACGACCGAAGCGTAGCCATTCCCACCCTGCTGACCAGCGCCGGATCCGGCCACGGCCGCATGACCGCCGGTGGAGCCGAAACCCCCCTCGGCCCGGGCCGAGCCGGGAAGTTCCGCCACCTCGTGGAAGCGCACCTTCTCGACCCGCTGGACAACCAGCTGGGCAATGCGGTCGAAGCGCTCGAACCGGACGCTCTCGCGCGGGTCGAGATTGACCACGATCACCTTGATCTCCCCACGGTACCCGGCATCCACCGTCCCCGGGGCATTCACGAGCGCGAGCCCGCAACGGGCCGCCAGGCCCGAGCGCGGGTGCACGAACGCCGCGTACCCGTCGGGCAGCGCGATCGAGACGCCCGTGGGCAGTACGGCGCGCTCGCCGGGGGCGAGCTCGGCCGCCTCGGTGGTCACCAGGTCGCAGCCGGCGTCGCCGGGGTGACCGTACGCCGGAATGGGCACTTCCGGGTCGATCCGGCGGATCAGTACGTCCACGGGGGCTTGGTTCAGGGACATCAGGGGTTCACCTCGAAGGCGCGTGCGCGCCTGACCTGGTCCGGGTCGGCCATCGCCGCCCGGATCTCCTCGGGCCGACCGTTGTCGATGAAGTGGTCGACCTTCACCTCGATGAAAAGCGCCTCCGCGCGCACGGCGACGGGGCCCTCGGGCCCGCCTATCCGGCCGACCGCGGTGGAGTAGATCTTGCGGCCGGCGACGGCGGTCACCTCGGCCTCCAGGTACAGCACGGTGTCCACGGGCACCGGCCGTACGAAGTCGGTCTCCAGCCGGCCCGTGACCGCGATGACGCGCAGCAGCCAGTTCAGGGAGCCCAGCGTCTCGTCGAGCGCGGTGGCGAGCACGCCGCCGTGCGCGAGGCCGGGGGCGCCCTGGTGGGCGGGCTTGACGGTGAACTCGGCGGTGACGCTCACGCCCTCGCCCGCCCGCGCCTCGAGGTGGAGGCCGTGCGGCTGGCCGCCGCCGCAGCCGAAGCAGTGCTCGTAGTGCGCACCGAGCAGCTCTCCGGGGGCGGGGGCATCGGGGTGCCGGACCGGTGCGGCGGCATCGGCCGGGGGCGTCAACGCTGTGTCTCGTCCACTCACAGCCGCTGACCTTACCCGCGCCGCTACCCACCGGTCGCCCCGTGGCAGGCTTGAGGGCATGCAGCTCTCCCCCGCGCACCACGACGAACGCCTGACCGCCCCCGGCTCCTGGTGGGCCATCGCCGCCCTGATCGGCCTCGCGTGCGCGCTGATGCTGCTGCCGCTGGGCCCGTTGCCGCTGCTGGCCGGGCTGGTGGGGGGCGCGGGGCTGGCGGGGCTGCTGGTGAGCTCGTACGGCTCCGCACGCGTGCGCGTGGTGGGCGGGGCGCTGGCGGCCGGCGACGCGCGGATCCCCGTGTCGGCGCTGGGCGAGCCGGAGGTGCTGGACGCGGAGGAGGCACGCGCCTGGCGCACGTACAAGGCGGACACCCGCGCCTTCATGCTGATGCGCAGCTACGTGCCGACGGCGCTGCGGGTGCCGGTGACGGACCCGGCCGACCCGACCCCGTACGTGTACGTCTCCACCCGCGCGCCCGAGGCGCTGGCCTCGGCGATCCGGGCGGCGCGGGAGGCGGGCGCGGCCGCCGGCTGAGCCGCCCGGCGCCCGCGGCGTCCGTCACGGTCCGCCGGGGTCTGTCAGGTCGCAGCCGAGGCCGCGGTCAGTCGCAGCTGCGGCCGCGGTCAGCCCCGTGGCGCGGAGCCCGGCCCGTTCTCGGGGCCGGCGGCGGCTCCGCCTACCCCGGGAAGGGGCTGGGCGGGCTGTTCCAGGGGCGGGAGCTGCGCGAGGGCCTCCCAGGGCACGGCGCGGGCGCGCAGGTCGCGACGGACCTTCTCGGCGAGTTTGCGGGTGTCGCGGCGGTTCATGACCGCGCCGACGGCCGCTCCGATCATGAACGGCATCAGGTTCGGCAGGTTGCGGAACGTCCGCTTCATGATCTGCTGGCGCAGCTCGCGCTTCATCTGGCCGCCGAGGGCGGCATTGAGCGTCGTGGGCTTCGTCAGGTCGATGCCGCGCTCCTCGGTCCACGCGGTCAGGTACGCGACGCTGCGGCCCTTGAGGGAACCGGGCGGCCGCAGGCCGTAGACCTCGTGGAGCTCGGCGACGAGCTTGAGCTCGATCGCGGCGACGCTGGTGATCTCCGTGGCCAGCTCCACGGGCATGGCGGGCGGCACGGGCAGCATGGCCGCGGCTCCGATGCCCGCGCCCACGGTGGAGGTGGCGTTCGCGGCGCCGGCGATCAGCTTGTCGGCCAGCTGGTCGGGACCGAGGCCCGGGAACTGCGCCCGGAGGGTCGCGAGGTCCCGGACGGGAACGCGCGGGGCGTTCTCGATGACGAGGTCGGTGATGTACAGGGCGGCGGACCTGGCGTTTACGCCGCCCTTGCGCACACCGTTCCTGACGGCAGCTTGCAGCCGGCGGGCTGCGGCCCGCTCGCGGGCACTCTCGTCGGCCCCTGCGGCCGGTGGCACCGCCGCGGCGGTGCCGGACGACTCGGCGGGCGCGCCCGGAGCTGCTGGGCCCGTCTCCGGGCCCGTGGCCCCGGCCTGCTCCGCCGGTTCACCAGACTTCCGGAAGCGAATCTTCCGGAACGGTGTCGAGCCGGTCACGGCCGACGCCTCTCAGTCGCAGTCGCGGCAGATCGGCTGGCCGTTCTTCTCGCGCGCCAGCTGGCTGCGGTGGTGGACCAGGAAGCAGCTCATGCAGGTGAACTCGTCGGCCTGCTTGGGCAGCACCCGGACGGCCAGCTCCTCGTTGGAGAGGTCCGCGCCGGGCAGCTCCATACCCTCCACGGCGTCGAAGTCGTCGATGTCGACGCTCGAGGACGACTTCTCGTTACGCCGGGCCTTCAGCTCTTCGATGCTGTCGTTGTCGACGTCGTCGTCGGTCTTGCGTGGGGTGTCGTAGTCCGTTGCCATGTTTCGCTCTCCCCCTCTGGGATTTAGCGGTGTCTCAGCGCACGTAACGCGCGAGAGGCCGGACTTGTGCCCGACCTGAGGCGGAGATTTTGCCTCACATCAAGGTCTGTTACTCAATCGACACCCAGCCGCGCTCCCGAAGGAGCAACTGGCTGGGATGACGACCGGGACCGTACACGGTCCCGGGACCGTCTTGCACAAACGCCACCCGGTGTATTTTCCGCCGTCCGGGGGGCCGGAAACCCGGACTTCCCGGCCATTCCGGGCTTCCTGGCCCTTCTTCGGGTGACCCGGCACACAGGGGCGACCACTCGACCATGTGATCGATCACACAGTCTTCAACTTGTTCACAGGCCAATCATTCAGCCGAGGGCGAACAAGAATACGGGGACTCACAGGGGCAAAGTGACACGCATCACGAGCCCTCCGCCCTCCCGCGGGGTCGCCGTGATCCGGCCGCCGTGAGCGCGCGCCACGGAGCGCGCGATGGACAGGCCGAGCCCCACACCCTTGTCGCTGCCCGTTCGCTCCGTACGCAGCCGCCTGAAGGGCTCGAAGAGGTTGTCCACCTCGTACGCGGGAACCACCGGACCGGTGTTCGACACCACGAGGACCGCCTGGCCGTGCTGGACCTCGGTCACCACCTCGACCCAGCCGCCCTCCGGCACGTTGTACCGGACGCCGTTCTGCACGAGGTTGAGCGCGATCCGCTCCAGCAGGACGCCGTTGCCCTGGACCACGGCCGGCGCGCGCTCGCCGCGGATCTCCACGCCCTTCGCCGCCGCCTCCGCCCGCGCCTGGTCGATGGCGCGCGAGGCGACCTCCGCCAGGTCCACGGGCCCCCGCTCGACGATCTGGTTCTCGCTGCGGGCGAGCAGCAGCAGCCCCTCGACCAGCTGCTCGCTGCGCTCGTTGGTGGCCAGCAGCGTCTTGCCGAGCTGCTGCAGCTCCACCGGCGCGCCCGGATCGGACAGGTGCACCTCCAGCAGCGTCCGGTTGATCGCCAGCGGCGTGCGCAGCTCGTGCGAGGCGTTGGCGACGAACCGCTGCTGGGCGGTGAAGGCCCGCTCCAGGCGGTCGAGCATCTCGTCGAAGGTGTCGGCGAGCTCCTTCAGCTCGTCGTCCGGACCGTCGAGCTCGATGCGCCGGGTCAGGTCCGAGCCGACGACGCGGCGGGCGGTCCGGGTGATCCGGCCGAGCGGCGAGAGCACGCGGCCGGCCATCGCGTAGCCGAAGGCAAAGGCGATGATGCTGAGGCCGAGCAGAGCCATCAGCGACCGGCTGAGCAGGTCGTCCAGCGCGTGCCGGCGCTGCTCGAGGATGCAGGACTGGATCGCCGCGTTGAACTGGTCGACCTGGTCGGTGGTGACACCGGGGCAGTTGGGGCTGGAGACCACGATCTTCTGCCCGCTGACGCTGACGATCTTGAACGGCAGGGCGTTGCCCTCCCGCAGCGCCTGCGCCGCCAGCAGGTAGATGATCGACAGCAGCAGGATGCCGGCGATCAGGAACATGCCGCCGTACAGCAGCGTGAGGCGTATGCGGATGGTCGGCCGCAGCCAAGGGAAGGGACCCTCGGGCTGGCCGGGGTCCCAGGTCGGTTTCGGGGGCGCGGGCGGTGGCGCCGGGGTCGCTGCCACCCGCGTCAGATCCGGTACCCGGAACCGGGCACGGTCACGATGACCGGCGGCTCCCCGAGCTTGCGCCGCAGGGTCATGACCGTCACCCGCACCACGTTGGTGAAGGGGTCGGTGTTCTCGTCCCATGCCTTCTCCAGCAGCTGCTCGGCGGAGACGACGGTCCCCTCGCTCCGCATGAGAACCTCCAGCACCGCGAACTCCTTGGGCGCCAGCTGCACCTCGCGGCCCTCGCGGAACACCTCACGCCGGTTCGGGTCGAGCCTGATCCCGGCCCGCTCCAGCACCGGGGGCAGGGCGACGGTCGTACGCCGCCCCAGGGCGCGCACGCGGGCGATGAGCTCGCTGAACGCGAAGGGCTTGGGCAGGTAGTCGTCGGCGCCGAGCTCCAGGCCCTCCACCCGGTCGCTCACGTCCCCGGAGGCGGTGAGCATCAGCACGCGCGTGGGCATGCCGAGCTCGACGATCTTCCGGCAGACGTCGTCGCCGTGGACGAGCGGCAGGTCCCGGTCGAGCACGACCACGTCGTAGTCGTTCACCCCGACGCGCTCGAGGGCCGCGGCGCCGTCGTACACGACGTCCACGGCCATGGCCTCCCGGCGCAGTCCGGTGGCCACCGCATCGGCGAGCAGCTGCTCGTCCTCGACGACGAGTACGCGCACGTCGTTTCCTTCCTCCGAGCCCTCCAGGGCACACGTGTATTGCGCCGTCCATCCTGCCCGTTTCAGCCGTAAACCGGCTGTAAGGCGCCACTCGGGGGGTGCTCCCGGGGCGGACGTGAGGATTCCTTGGGCTCGCGAGGTTTCTGCGACCGGGGTGCCGGGGAGGACGTCAGCACACCCCGACCACTCCCTGACGGCGGACAGCCCTGTGCCGCCGCCGACCCACGAAGAGGGGGCGAACCCACCATGGACGCATTCACCGCGGGTCTCCTGCAGCGCATCAGGACCACGCAGTCCGACCTCAAGCACGCCCGTGAGACGGGCGACGACTTCCTCGCGGACGTGGAACAGGCAGAACTGGAGGACCTCAAGCGGCTCGCCGCCGAGTACGGGGTCCCCGTCTCCGCCTTCTGACCGTACCCGTAGCCACCGGAACCCCGGCCGCCCACCAGGCGGCCGGGGTTCCCCCATGTCAGGGCGGGCACAGGGCCCTGCGGGCAGCGGCCTACCGGCCGTCGTGCCAGGCCCCGGCCTCCTCCAGCAGCGGCTGGAGCGCCGCGAACACCGACGGCGTCGCCGCCAGCGCCAGCTCGCCCGAGGCCGGCCGGCCCGGACGCCCGCCCGTCAGCGCGCCCGCCTCCCGGGCGATCAGCTCGCCCGCGGCCAGGTCCCAGGGGTTGAGCCCGCGCTCGTAGTACGCGTCCAGCCGCCCGGCGGCCACGTCGCTGAGGTCCAGCGCCGCCGACCCGCCCCGCCGGATGTCCCGCACCCGCGGGATCACCCGCTGCGCCACGTCCGCCTGCTGCGCCTTGCGGGCCTGGAGGTAGGCGAACCCGGTGGCCACCAGCGCCTGGTCCAGCGGCGCCGCCGCCCTGCAGGACAGCCGGACCCCGCCGAGCCAGGCCCCGCCGCCGAGCACCGCGCGGAAGGTCTCCCCGCGCATCGGCGCCGCCACGACGCCGACCACGGTGCGCCCGCGGTACTCGGCCGCGACCGACACGCTCCAGCTGGGCAGCCCGTACAGGTAGTTGACGGTGCCGTCCAGCGGATCCACGATCCAGCGCACCCCGCTGGTGCCGGGCCGGTCCGCGCCCTCCTCGCCGAGCAGCCCGTCCTGCGGACGCCGCCGCTCCAGGACGGAGGCGATCAGCTTCTCCGCCGCGATGTCCATCTCGGTCACCACGTCGATCGGGCTGCTCTTGGTCGCCGCGACCGCGAGATCGGCCGGGCGGCCGTCCCGCAGCAGCTCGCCGGCCAGCCGGGCGGCCTCCAGGGCCACGTCCAGCAGCTCGGCCTTCAGGGACTCGGAGACCTCGGGGGTCTCGAGGGTCTCGGGGGTCTCGGAGGCGTCGGAGGCCTCGGGGGTCCCAGGGGTCTCGGAAGTCACGGTCCGCCCTCCCTTACGCGTACGGGCTGTCGGCGCCCGCGGCCGCCGGCCGGGCCCCGCGCGCCGGGCAGCAGCCCACCGGGCACAGGTCGTGGCTCGGCCCGAGCAGCCCCAGCGCGCAACGCTCGACGGGCTCGCCGCGCTCCGCCGCGGCCCGCTCCAGCACCAGCTCGCGGACGGCCGCCGCGAACCGCGGATCGGCCCCGACCGTCGCCGAGCGCGCCACCGGCAGCCCCAGCTCCGCGGCCTTGGCCAGGGCCTCGGTGTCGAGGTCGTACATGACCTCCATGTGGTCCGAGACGAAGCCGATCGGCACCATCACCACCGCCGGCGCCCCGGCGCCGTGCAGCGCCTCCAGGTGGTCGCAGATGTCCGGCTCCAGCCACGGGATGTGCGGGGCGCCGCTGCGGGACTGGTAGACCAGCTCCCAGGGCAGCTCGGCGCCCGTCTCGGCGCGCACGGCGTCCGCGATGACCCGGGCGACGTCCAGGTGTTGCTTGACGTATGCGCCGCCCTCGCCGTCGGCGGTGTGGTCCTCCACCGGCCCCGAGGTGTCCGCGGCGGCGGTCGGGATGGAGTGGGTGGTGAAGGCCAGGTGCGCGCCGGCGCGCACCTCCTGCGGCAGCGACTCCAGGGCGGCCAGCACCCCGTCGACCATCGGCCGCACGAAGCCGGGGTGGTTGAAGTAGTGCCGCAGCTTGTCCACGCGCGGCAGCTCGGCCACCCCGTCCTGCTCCAGCGCCGCCAGGGCGTCCGCGAGGTTCTCGCGGTACTGGCGGCAGCCCGAGTACGAGGCGTACGCGCTGGTGGCGAGGACGGCGATGCGGCGGCGTCCGTCGGCGGCCATCTCCCGCATCACGTCGGTCAGGTACGGCGCCCAGTTGCGGTTGCCCCAGTACACGGGCAGGTCGAGCCCGTGCTCGGCGAAGTCCTTGCGCAGCGCGTCCAGCAGCGCGCGGTTCTGCGCGTTGATCGGGCTGACGCCGCCGAAGCCGAAGTAGTGCTGCCCGACCTCCTTGAGCCGCTCGCGGGGGATGCCGCGCCCGCGGGTGACGTTCTCCAGGAACGGAACGACGTCGTCGGGTCCCTCGGGGCCGCCGAACGAGAGCAGCAGGAGGGCGTCGTAGGGGGCGGCGGGGCCTTGGGCCGCGGGGGCGGACGCAGTGGCGGGGAGCTGGTCAGACATGCGTCGCATCCTGCCACCCGGCGCCCGGGCCCGGGAACGGGGCCCGCCGGGGCGGCCCGGCCCACACAGGCAAGTAAGGCGACCCTTACTTCTGGTCTGTATTGTTCTGCGTTGTTCTCCATTGCTCTGCGCTGCACTGCGCTGCACTGCGCTGGTCTGCGCTGCACTGCGCTGCACCGACATTTTCCCCGTGCGGGTGCCGTACCGGCGGTCATAACCTGTACGGGCCGCCCACGTCCCCACCGGAGGCACCGTGCCAAGTCCCTACCGCGCCATATTCGCCGCCCCCGGCACCCGGGGGTTCAGCGCGGCCGGCTTCATCGGCCGGATCCCGATCTCCATGGTGGGCGTCGGCATCCTCACGATGATCTCCGAGATCACCGGCCGCTACGCGATGGCGAGCGCCCTCACCGGCACCCTCGCCCTGGCGGCCGCGGCCATCGGCCCCCAGGTGTCCCGCCTGGTGGACCAGTACGGGCAGCGGCGGGTGCTGCGGCCCGCCACCCTGGTCTCCGTCGCCGCCGTGGCGGTCCTGCTCGTGGCCGCCGCGGGCGGCTGGCCCGACTGGACGCTGTTCGTGTGCGCCGCGGTCGCCGGCTGCGTGCCCAGCGTGGGTTCCATGGTCCGGGCCCGCTGGACCGCGATCTACCGGGACTCCCCGCGCGAGTTGCACACCGCGTACTCCTTCGAGTCCGTGGTCGACGAGGTCTGTTTCATCTTCGGGCCGATCCTCGCGATCGGGCTGTCCACCACCTGGTTCCCCGAGGCGGGCCCGCTGATCGCCGCCGCCTGCCTGCTGGTCGGCGTCTGGCTGCTCACCGCGCAGCGCTCCACCGAGCCCGAGGCGCACCCGCGCAGCGCGCAGGCCGACGGCGCCTCGGCTCTGAACTCCCCCGGCCTGCAGGTCCTCACGGCCACCTTCGTCGCCACCGGCGCCATCTTCGGCTCGATCGACGTGGCCACCCTCGCCTTCGCCGAGGAGCAGGGCGCCAAGCCCGCCGCCAGCTTCATCCTGGCGATCTGGGCCCTGGGGTCCTGTATCGCCGGAATCGTCTTCGGACTGCTCCACCTCGAGGGCCGGACCGAACGCCGTTGGGTACTGGGCGTATGTGCGATGGCCGTGAGTATGATCCCCCTCCTACTGGCCGGGAACCTTCCGATTCTGGCCGTGGCGCTCTTCGTCTCGGGCCTCGCCATCGCTCCCACGATGATCACCACGATGGCCCTGATCGAGGCGCACGTACCACGCGCGAAGCTGACCGAGGGCATGACCTGGATCAGCACCGGCCTCGCGGTCGGTGTCGCCCTCGGCTCGGCCGTCGCCGGCTGGGTCATCGACGCGGCCGGTGCGCGCAGCGGGTACGTCGTCTCCATCTCGGCGGGGGCGGCCGCGGCGGCGGTGGCGTTCGCGGGTTACCGCCGGCTGACGAGGCCGGCGCAAGGGGAGGAGCCCTCTAGCGATGGCGATGGCGGGGACAGCGGGGACAGCAGGGAAGAACAGCCGGACCGCGTGGCGTAACTGGGCGGGCAACGTCACCGCCGCACCGGCGCGTGTGGTGGCGCCCACCTCGGTCGGGGAGCTCCAGGAGGCGGTGCGCCGGGCCGCCGAGGACGGGCTGCGGGTGAAGGCGGTCGGTACCGGCCACTCCTTCACCGCGGCCGCCGCGACCGACGGGGTGCTGCTGCGTCCGCAGGCGCTCAGCGGGATCCTCGGGATCGACCGGGCCGCCGGCACCGTGACCGTGGCGGCGGGTACCGCCCTGAAGGACCTGAACCGGGCCCTCGCCGCGGAGGGCCTCTCGCTCACGAACATGGGCGACATCATGGAACAGACGGTCTCGGGCGCCACCGCCACCGGCACCCACGGCACCGGCCGCGACTCGGCCTCCATCGCCGCGCAGATCCGCGGCCTGGAGCTGGTCACCGCCGACGGCCGGCTGCTCGACTGCTCCGAGAAGGGAGACGATGAGGAGCGCGCCGTCTTCGCGGCCGCCCGGATCGGCATCGGGGCGCTCGGCATCGTCACCGCGATCACCTTCGCGGTGGAGCCGCTCTTCCTGCTGACCGCCCGTGAGGAGCCCATGCGCTTCGACCGGGTGACCGCCGAGTTCGAGCAGCACGTCGCGGAGAACGAACACTTCGAGTTCTACTGGTTCCCGCACACCGGCAACTGCAACACCAAGCGCAACAACCGCAGCCAGGGCCCCGCCGCCCCGCCCGGGCCGGTCAGCGCCTGGATCGAGGACGAGCTGCTGTCCAACGGCGTCTTCCAGGCCGTCAACTCCGTGGGCCGCGCGTTCCCGGCGACCATCCCGTCGATCGCCCGCGTCGCGAGCCGCGCCCTGTCCGCGCGGACCTACACGGACATCCCGTACAGGGTGTTCACCAGCCCGCGCCGGGTGCGGTTCGTGGAGATGGAGTACGCCCTTCCGCGCGAGCACGCGGTCGAGGCGCTGCGGGAGCTCAAGGCGATGGTCGACCGCTCCCGGCTGCGGATCAGCTTCCCGGTGGAGGTGCGGACCGCTCCGGCGGACGACATCACGCTGTCCACCGCGTCCGGGCGGGAGACCGCCTACATCGCCGTGCACATGTACAAGGGCACCCCGTACCAGGCCTACTTCACCGCCGCCGAGCAGATCTTCACCGCGCACGGCGGGCGGCCGCACTGGGGCAAGGTGCACACCCGGGACGCGGAGTACCTCGCCCGGGCCTACCCCCGCTTCGGCGAGTTCACCGAGCTGCGCGACCGGCTGGACCCCGACCGGCTCTTCGGCAACGACTACCTGCGGCGCGTGCTGGGCGACTGAGCCCCGGTCAGGAGCCGCGCCCGCGCGGAGGTCCGGGCGGGCGCGGCCGACGCAAGGGCGAAGGGGAAAGTTCCGTTTCTGCGGATTCTGTGAAACAAGACACCCGAAAACGGGCGCGCACGCAGGTCCGACCCGATCCGGGGCAGCCCAACTCCCGCCACCGAGGACAAGTTCGGCGGCGCGGCGGTCCACCCAGGTGGCCCGAATGGAGTACTGTGGCGAGCCCTGGGGCCGTCCTTCCTTTCGGCTGTCCGGACCCGGGAGAGGGGGCCGGTTGATGGAGAAGCGGCACTCGGACCGGTGATGCCGCGGCATTGCACGGCCACCTGCTGCGCACAGTAACCAATCGGTCACTGTGCGTGCCCAACAGGTAACCGTGCCATAACGGCGATCAAGGGCGCATGCCCGACACGCCGGTTTAACTCGGCAAGGTTGTGGCAGGCTGCACCCGGGCAGGCCACACTCGACTAGCGGAAGCAGCGACGCACGTGACGTCGGCAGGCACCACCCGGGAGGTCCCCATGCCCGAACTGCGTGTCGTGGCCGTCTCGAATGACGGCACACGACTGGTGCTCAAGGCTGCGGACAGCACGGAGTACACGCTTCCGATCGACGAACGGCTGCGCGCTGCCGTGCGCAACGACCGCGCGCGCCTGAACCAGATCGAGATCGAGGTCGAGAGCCACCTCCGCCCCCGCGACATCCAGGCCCGCATACGGGCCGGTGCCTCCGCTGAGGAGGTCGCCCAACTCGCCGGCATCCCCGTCGACCGCGTACGCCGCTTCGAGGGCCCGGTGCTGGCCGAGCGCGCGTTCATGGCCGAGCGGGCGCGCAAGACGCCGGTGCGCCGGCCCGGCGAGAACACCGGACCGCAGCTCGGCGAGGCCGTGCAGGAGCGGCTGCTGCTGCGCGGGGCCGAGAAGGACTCCGTCCAGTGGGACTCGTGGCGCCGCGACGACGGCACCTGGGAGGTCCTGCTGGTCTACCGGGTCGCGGGCGAGCCGCACTCGGGGAGCTGGACGTACGACCCGCCGCGCCGGCTGGTCGTCGCGGTGGACGACGAGGCCCGCTCGCTGATCGGCGAGACGGACGACCTGCCGACCGCGCCGGAGCCGAGCTTTCCGTTCGTGCCGAGGATCGCGCGGCTGCCGCGGGACCGGCCGCTCGACCGCACCCTCGACCGCCAGCCGGAGCGGCCCGTTCCCGTCGCACCGGCGCCGGAGCCGGAGGAGGAGCGGGACACGCTGACGAGCCTGCTGGAGGCGGTGCCGAGCTTCCGCGGCGACCTGGTCGTGCCCGAGCGCGGCGATGCCCCGGCGGAGGAGGCGGAGGCGGAGGAGCCGCCGGCGGCCTCGGCCGGTGCGGGGTCCGCTTACGCGGACGTCCTCATGCCGCGGACGGTGGCGGGGCACCGCGAGCGGCTGACCGGCACCACCGACCGGCAGGCGGAGGCCGACGGCGTCCGCCCGGGCCGCCGGGCGGCGGTCCCGAGCTGGGACGAAATCGTCTTCGGCACCCGCCGCAAGAAACAGGAGTAGCCACCCCCCGCCCCGGCTCCCCGCCACCGCGTCACGTTGGGCCCGTGGTGGGCGCGGCCCGGGGCCCGGGCTGCCGCTGCGCGCAGCGTGTCCCCTCCCCGCCCCTTCTCCCCCAGCTACCGCTGGGAGGTGCCCCCAGAAACCGGGGCTCCGCCCCGGACCCTCCCCCAGCTACCGCTGGGGGGACCCCCAGGGCGCTCCGCGCCCGGTGCGCTCAAACGCCGCGCGGGCTGGATTGTGCCGCTGCGCGGCAATCCCAGCCCCGCCCGGCGGAAATCCAGCCTCGCCGGCGTTTGAGGCGCGGGGTCCGGGGCGGAGCCCCGAATCGTTGAGCCGCGCCGGGCGACTGAGGCGAGCGGGGCCCGGGGCCGCAGGACCCGCCACGCGGCGGAGCCGCATATCCGGTACAGCGGGACGGGGCGGGGAGGGGGACTGCTCCGCGCAGCGGGAGCGGGAGCGTAAGGGCGGCTACTGCGGGTCCGGGCCTGTGGCCACCGGGCGGGCGGGGTCCGCGGACCATTCCGACCAGCTGCCCGCGTACAGGGCGGCGTCGATGCCCGCGACCTGCAGGGCCAGCACCTCGTGGGCCCCCGAGACGCCCGAGCCGCAGTACACGCCCACCGCCGCATCCCCCGCGGCCCCCAGGGCGGCGAAGCGGGCCCGCAGCGCATCGACCGGCAGGAACCGCCCGTCCGCCCCCACGTTCTCCGCGGTCGGCGCCGACACCGCGCCGGGGATGTGCCCCCCGACCGGGTCGATCGGCTCGACCTCGCCCCGGTACCGCTCCCCCGCCCGCGCGTCCAGCAGGACCCCGCTGCGCGCGAGCGCCGCCGCCGCGTCCGCGTCGAGCAGCCCGACCGCCCCCGGACTTGGCTTGAAATCGCCCTGCGCAGGAGCCGCCGGCTCCGCCGTCACCGCGCCCCCGGCGGCCGTCCACGCGGCGAGGCCGCCGTCCAGCACCCGCACCTGCGCGTGCCCCGTCCAGCGCAACAGCCACCACGCACGTGCGGCCGCCCACCCCAGACCCCCGTCGTACACGACGACCGGCACGTCCGCGCTCACCCCGGCCCGGCGCATCACGGCGCCGAACTCCTCCGCGTCCGGCAGCGGGTGGCGCCCGCCCGCCCCCGGCGGACCGGCCAGTTCGCGGTCGAGGTCGACGTACACCGCACCCGGCAGGTGCCCGGCCTCGTACGCGGAGCGCAGATCGGGACCGCCCAGCTGCCAGCGGACGTCCAGCAGCACCGGCGGCCGGGGACCGGCCAGCTCGGCCGCCAGTTCGGCGGTGGAGACAATCGCAGAGTTCGCAGTCATGCGGCCCATCTTCCTCCCCCATTTCCACCCGGTGTAACAGGCCCGACATCGACAGGCCGCACCGATTCGGTCATCTCCCCCCGCTCCGGCGAATCCCGGCCGGTCGGGGCGCGCCGGACCCGCCGGAGTGGAACCATCTGGTCCGACACGCGCGTGAGCGCGGCGACGACGGAGGAGACGGCTGACATGAGCGAGGCAGCGGAAGCAACGCGACGCCCGCCCGGCACACCCTGCTGGTCGAGTCTGATGGTGCACGGCCTCGGCAGCACCGAGGCCTTCTACACCGACCTGTTCGGCTGGGAGTACGAGCCCGGCCCGGAGCCCTTCGGCCCGTACGTCCGCGCCCTGCTGGACGGCCAAGAGGTGGCCGGCATCGGCGAGCTGCCGCCGGACCGGCACCTGCAGGTGGCCTGGACCACGTACTTCGCCACCGACGACGCCGACGCCACGGCCGAAACCATCCGCTCCTGCGGCGGCACCGTCGCCGTCGGGCCGCTGGACGCGGGCGGCGCGGGGCGGATGGCGATCTGCTCCGACCCGCTCGGCGCGGTCTTCGGCATCTGGCAGGCCGAGGAGCACATCGGCACCCGGCTCTCCGGGGTCCACGGCACCCCGGTGTGGGCCGAGCTCCTCACGCAGGACACCTCGGCCGTGGCCAAGTTCTACGAGCACGTCTTCGGCCACGAGGCCGAGCACCGCACCGCCCCGGCACCCGCTCCCATCCCGCCCGCCGCCGACTTCGACTACGTGACCCTGCTCCTCGGCGGCCGGCCGGTGGCCGCCGTCCACGGCGTCGGGCGCTCCCTGCCGCACGACCGGGGCCCGCACTGGATGACGTACTTCGAGGTCGACGACGCCGATGCGGCCACGGCCAGGGTCCACCGCCTGGGCGGGCGCATCGTCCAGCCGCCGCGCGAGGCCCTGACGGGCCGCGTGGCGACGGTCACGGACCCGGAGGGCGCCCTGCTCGCCCTGGTCGAGCTGCGCCCCGGGAACCACCACTGACGGGCGGCCGCCCGCCCCTGCCGTCAGGGGGAGTTGACCGGCAGGACGTCCGGGGAGAGGGCGGCGGCGTGTGCGGCGGCCGAGGTCATCCGGCGCCGGTGGTGGCGCCGGCACAGCACCTCGTAGCCGACTTCGGCGGCCGCGTGGTTGACGTCGCCGACGACGACCTGCTCGCCCTCGACGACCATCTCGCCGCCGACCGTGCGCGCGTTGTGCGTGGCCCGGGCGCCGCACCAGCACAGGGCCTCGACCTGGAGCTGTTCCAGGCGGTCCGCGAGTTCGATCAGGCGCTGCGAGCCGGGGAAGAGCTTGGTGCGGAAGTCCGTGGTGATGCCGAAGGCGAAGACGTCCATGTCGAGCTCGTCGACGATGCGGGCCAGCTGGTCGATCTGGTCGGGGGCCAGGAACTGCGCCTCGTCCACGATCACGTAGTCCGCCTTGCCGCCACTGGAGAGCTGGTCGACCAGGTACGCGTACAGGTCCATGCCCTCCGTCGCCTCGACCGCTTCGGTCACCAGGCCGAGACGCGAGGACAGCTTGCCCTCGCCCGCGCGGTCGTCACGCGTGAAGATCACGCCCTGCAGGCCTCGGGCCGAGCGGTTGTGGGTGATCTGGAGCGCCAGCGTACTCTTCCCGCAGTCCATCGTGCCGGAGAAAAACACCAATTCGGGCATGGAGGGAACGCGGCCTTTCGGGTCGGTCGGGGTCAGCTGACTGTGGCGGTGGTGGCGACGGTCAGGTGCGGACTTCGAGCAGCGGGACGAGCTGCTCGGCCGCGGTCATGGAGCCGTGCATGCCGGCGAGCCCCGACTCGTTGGGCTCGTTCACGGACGCGGTGATCGCGACGTCGGCGTGGGCGGCCGCGACCACGTCGCCGATCCGCCCGAGGACGCGCTCGTCGCACTCCCCCGGCGGCCCGAACCAGCCGAGTTCCAGGGCCTCTTCGCGGCTCGCGACCCAGAACCGGTCGCCGAGCACCTCGCGCCACACGGTCAGCACGTCGGCCTCGGCGCCCGGGACGGCGTACACGTGCCGGGCGCGGCCCTCGCCGCCGAGCAGGGCGACGCCCGCGCCCAGCTCCCAGTCCTCGTCGAAGTCGATCCGCGAGTCCTCGTCGAAGGGGACGTCCACCATGCCGTGGTCGGCGGTCACGTACAGGGCGGTGCGCGGCGGGAGCTGCTCGGCGAGCCGCTGCACCAGCCGGTCGACGTACATCAACTGGCCGCGCCAGGCGTCGGAGTCGACGCCGTGCCGGTGGCCGGCCCCGTCGAGCTCGCTGTAGTACGTGTACACCAGCGAGCGGTCGCCCGCCGCGAGCCGCTCGGCGGCGAGGTCCATCCGCTCCTCGCCGCTGAGGCGGCCGAGGAAGGTGCCGCCGCTCAGCGCGACCTTGGTCAGCGGGGTGGTCTGGAAGGCGGGCGAGGACACCTGGGCGGTGGCCACGCCGGCCGCGTCGGCCTCGTGGAAGACCGTCGGGTACGGCTGCCAGGGCTTGGGCTCGGTCCACGGGTTCCAGCGCAGCTGGTTCATCAGCGCACCGGTGGCGGGGTTGCGCACCGCGTAGCCGGGCAGGCCGTGGCGGGCGGGCGGGAGCCCGGTGCCGACGGAGGCCAGCGAGGTGGCGGTGGTGGCCGGGAAGCCCGCGGTGAGGGGGCGCCCGGCGCCGCCGCGCGAGGTGGCGAGCAGGGAGGTCAGGTACGGGGCCTCGTCGGGGTGGGCCTTGATCTGCTCCCAGCCCATGCCGTCGACCAGGAAGACGCAGTTGCGGTCGGCCGGGGTCAGCTCGGCTATGGAGGCGGTGTAGCCCGGGACGCCCTGGCCGGCGACCAGCGTCGGCAGCAGGTCGGCGAGCGAGCCGGAGCCGTACTCGGGCACGGGGGCGCCGGCGAGGTCCAGCAGCTCCGGCTCGTCCCAGTTCGGCGGTGCGGAGTAGGACATCAGCGGGCGGAGGAGGTCGCCGCGGTCGCCTCCGAGAGCGCCTGGGCGAACAGCAGGGTCTGGCGGACCGCCTCCGGGCCGTCGCCGGCCTCGCTGACGCGCAGGCTGAGGTCGTCGGCGGTGGAGTTCCCGGTGTAGCCGTGGTCGGAGTCGCAGTTCGGGTCGCCGCAGGCGGCGGGCTCCAGGTCGATGCGGGAGACCGCGCCCCAGCCGATGGTCAGGACGACCTCGCGGGGCAGGGTGCCCGGGGTGTACGACTCGGGGTTGGCGACGACGCGGCTGAGCACCACCGAGGAGATGCTGGCCAGCTTCACCGACTCGGTGGAGGTGGTCGCGTACGGGGAGGGGGACCCGGCGTCGGCGGCCTGCTCGTCGGTGTGGCTGACGATGAAGCGGTTGTCGGTCAGGACCAGGACGGTGACGTGCCGGCGGACCTCGTTGGAGTCGAAGGTGGTCTCCTGGTGGACCAGGTACGACGAGATCGGCTCGCCGCCCACCGCGGCCTCCACGGCCTCGGCCACGAGGGCCGGGTAGTAGCCGCTGCGCTCGATCGCCGTGCGCAGCCCCTGGGTCGTCGTACCGGATTTCGCCATGGGGTCCATCCTAAGGCCCGCACGGGGCGCCCCGGCCGCCCCTGACCCGCTCAGTAGCTGGGGAGGGTGCGGGGGCCGAGGTCGGTGCGGGCGGGCGGACGGGCGATACGGACGGCGGCGCTCAGCACGGAGAGGCCCTCGGTCGCCACGACGACGGGTTCGAGCGTGACGCCCACCACCTCGGGGTGGGCGTCCACCAGCCGCGACAGCCGCAGCAGCAGCTCCTCGAGGGCGGGGGTGTCGACGGGATCGCTGCCGCGCCAGCCGAACAGCAGGGGCGCGGTCCGGATGGAGCGGATCAGTCCGGCGACGTCCCGGTCGGTGGCGGGCGGCGCAGCTCGGCCTCGGTGGTCAGGTCGAGGCGTACGCCGCCGAGGTCGGCGCGGTGGCGCAGGTGCGGGGCGGTGGTCTTGAGGGCGACGGGGTAGCCCAGGGCCTCGGCGGCCCGGACCGCTGCGTCGGGGGTGGGCGCGGGCAGGGTGGGCAGGACCCGGATCCCGTAGCGGGCGAGCAGCTCGGCGGCGTCGGCGTCGGTGAGGGTGAGGACGCGGTCGCCGAGGGGGAGGTCGGCACCGTGGCCGCCGGCGCGGGCGGTGAGACCGGCGGGGGCGCCGAGGGCTGCCGGGGCGCCGAGGGCGGCCTCGGCGCCGGTCCCGGTGCCCGGGGCGGCTCCGGGCCCGGCTGCGGGACCGGCTGCAGCCAGGAGGCGGGCGAGCTGGGCTGCGGCTCCGGCCTCGTCGATGTCCTCGTACTCGGGCACCTGGCCGGCGTCGGCGTTGGCCCGCCGCCACTGCCCGTAGCGGACGGCTTCGGCCACGGCGCGCACGGCCCGCTCGGCGGCGGGGTAGGCGGGGATGTGCACGTCTGCGCGGGAGAGGGCGTCGACGAGCTCGGCCAGCTCGACGTTGACGACCGCCACGGGCTTGCCGGGGTGCCCGGCCACCGCGTCGCGCAGGGCGTCGGCCAGGTCGTCGGCGCCGATGTGCTCGCTGACCCAGGGGATCGCGGTGACGACCACGGCGTCGTGTGCCTCGGAGGCCAGGGCCGTGGCCAGCGCCTGCCCGAAGTCCTTGGGGGAGGCGGCCGTGGTCAGGTCCAGCGGGGCGCCGGGCCGCAGCCCCTGGGCGAGGCAGGCGTCGTACGTGAGGAAGCCGAGCGACTCGGAGTTGCCCAGGATCGCCACGCGCGGTCCGGCGGGCAGCGGCTGGGAGGCCAGCAGCAGCCCGACGTCGACCAGTTCGGTGACGGTGTCGACCCGGATCACGCCCGCCTGGCGCAGGAGCGCGGAGACGGTGGTCTCCGGGAGCCGGGTCCCGGGCACGACGTGGCCGGCGGGGGTGTGGCGGCCGCCCTTGGCGACGACGACGGGCTTGACCGCGGCGGTGCGCCGGGCGAGGCGGGTGAACTTCCGCGGGTTGCCGAGGGTTTCGAGGTACATGAGGGCCACGTCGGTGGCCTCGTCCTCGTACCAGTACTGCAGGATGTCGTTGCCGGAGACGTCGGCGCGGTTGCCGGCGGAGACGAAGGAGGACAGCCCTTCGCCGCGGCCCAGCAGGGCGGACAGCAGCGAGATGCCGATCGCCCCGGACTGCGTGAACAGCCCGATCCGGCCGCGCACGGGAGCCGGGACGGGCGCGAGGGAGGCGTTGAGGCCCACCTCCGGCGCGGTGTTGATGACGCCGAAGGCATTGGGCCCGATCAGCCTCATTCCGTACGAGCGCACCTGGCGGACCAGTTCGCGCTGCCGGTCCAGGCCCGCCGGACCGCTCTCGCCGTACCCGGCGGACAGCACGACGAGCCCCTGCACCCCGTGCTCGCCGCAGGCGGCGACGGCCTGCGGGACCCGCTCGGCCGGGACCGCGATCACGGCGAGGTCGACCGGGGCGTCGATGTCGGCGAGGGAGCGGTAGGCGCGGACCCCGTCCAGCAGGTCGGACGAGACGGCCTCGTTCACGGCGTAGAGGTGGCCGCGGAAGCCGCTGTCGCGGAGGTTGCGCAGGACTGCCGCACCGACGCCGCCGCCGGAGCGGCTGACGCCGATGACGGCGACGGAGCCGGGGGCCAGCAGGCGCTGGACGGAGCGGGCCTCGGCGCGCTGTTCGCGGGCGCGCTGGACGGCGAGGGACTTCGCGGTCGGCTCGAGGTCCAGGGTGAGGTGGACGGACCCGTCCTCGAAGCTGCGCGTCTGCTGGTAGCCGGCGTCCGTGAACACCTTGATCATCTTCGTGTTGGCGGGCAGCACCTCGGCCGCGAAGCGGCGGATGCCGCGCTCCCTGGCCACCGCGCCGATGTGCTCCAGCAGCGCGGAGGCCACGCCGCGGCCCTGGTGGGCGTCCTGGACGAGGAAGGCGACCTCGGCCTCGTCGGCGGGGCCGGAGGCGGGCCGGCCGTCGGAGCCGATCCGGTCGTAGCGGACGGTGCCGATGAACTCCTCGCCGACGGTCGCGGCGAGGCCGACGCGGTCGACGTAGTCGTGGTGCGTGAAGCGGTGGACGTCGCGGTCGGAGAGCCGGGGGTGGGGGGCGAAGAAGCGGTAGTACTTCGACTCGTCGGAGACCTGCTCGTAGAAGCTGACCAGCCGGCCGGCGTCCTCGGTGGTGATGGGCCTGATGCGGGCGGTGCCGCCGTCGCGCAGGACGACGTCGGCCTCCCAGTGGGCCGGGTACGCGGGGTCCGACGCGGTGGTCATGCGGCGATCTTAAGGCCAGAGGGGGCCCGGGAGCTCCTGCGCGGCGGACGCGGCAAGCCGGGGTGAACCGGTGCAAGCTGGGGTGGTTCGCACCTCGGGGATCCGGTCGGGAGGCCGGCCGGAGCACTCGGGACCTTGTGGGATAGTGGTCTAGACAACCATAAGAACCTGAAGGGCATCACCATGGCAGAGCGCCGCGTCAACGTCGGCTGGGCCGAGGGCCTGCACGCTCGTCCCGCCTCGATCTTCGTCCGCGCGACGACCGCTTCCGGGGTCCCGGTGACCATCGCGAAGGCTGACGGCACCCCCGTCAACGCCGCGTCCATGCTCGCGGTGCTGGGCCTGGGCGCCCAGGGCGGCGAGGAGATCATCCTGTCGTCCGACGCCGAGGGCGCCGAGGTGGCGCTGGACCGCCTGGCGAAGCTGGTCGCCGAGGGCCTCGAGGAGCTTCCCGAGACCGTCTGACCCTTCGGGTTCGCCCGTCGCGCGGGCGGCGCGAGAACGGCAGGAGCCGCGACCACCGGAATTCCCGGCGGCCGCGGCTCCTGCTGTTTCCCCTCACATCAGGGCACGGAAAAGGCGTCCGGAGAAAGACTCACGGAAGAAGACTCACAGAAGAAGGCGCACCGAAGAAGGCGCACAGAAAAGGGCGCACGGAAATACGGCGGCCTTTTACCCTCTCCCCATTCATACGCGGGCCTTGTTAATGGGAGCCGCTCGCCATGTTTACGGCACGTTGCGAAGACCTCACGCGCAGCCGGTACGCGCCGGACGTCCCGTCCGCGTGCACCGCCGTCAGGGCCCGCGCCCGCTCGGCGTCGCCGCGCGCCACCGCGTCCACGATCGCCCCGTGCTCCGCCCAGCACTCCACGGGCCGCTGCGGCGCCTGCACGACGTACATCCACGCGACCTTGTGCCGCATCTGGGTGAGGAGCGCGATCAGCCCGGGGCTGCCGGAGGCCTGCGCCAGCGTCTCGTGGAACCAGCTCCCCAGGGCCCGCAGATCCTCGCTTTGGCCCTGGCGAGCCCGCTCCTGGCCCAGCCTGACCAGCCCGCGCAGCACCTTCAGGTGGGCCTCGGTGCGGCGCCGGGCGGCCCGGGCCGCGGCCAGCGGCTCCAACAGCATCCGCAGCTCCAGCAGGTCGGCGGCCTCCTGCTCGGTCGGCTCCGCGACGCAGGCGCCCGCATGCCGGCGGGTGGTCACGAACCCCTCGGACTCCAGGGTGCGCAGCGCCTCGCGCACGGGGACGCGGGAGACGCCGTAGCGTCGGGCCAGCACCTCCTCGGTCAGCCGGCCGCCCGGTTCGAATGCCCCGGAGACGATGTCGTCGCGGATTGCAGTGCATACCGCGTGCGCGGGAATACGCAAGACCGGACCTCCGCCCATTTCTCCGCCTTTTCCGGCTGCCGGGCGCCTTTGCCGCCGCCGTACCGGGATCGTACCGAGACTCTATTGCAATGCGCCGAATTTTCCGAGCGCAGGCGGAAATCGGCCGGCCTTTGCAGGCACAACGCGAGGACCCCGGCTCGGTGAGCCGGGGTCCTGTGCGAAGCGGTGCGGCGGCGCCGCCCGACGGCGCGTCGGTCAGAGGTCGACGCCGTGGCTGCGCAGGTACGAGACGGGGTCGATGTCCGAGCCGTACGTGGCGCCCGTGCGGGCCTCGAAGTGCAGGTGCGGGCCGCTGGAGTTGCCGGTGGAGCCCGACAGGCCGATCTGCTGGCCCGGGGTGACCGTCTCGCCGACGGAGACGCTCAGCGAGGACATGTGGCCGTACTGGGTGTACGTGCCGTCGTTGTGGCGGATGACGACGTTGTTGCCGTACGCGCCGCCCCAGCCGGCCTCGACCACGGTGCCGGCGCCGACCGCGTGGACCGAGGTGCCGGAGGCCGCGTGGAAGTCGATGCCGGTGTGGCTGCCGGAGGACCACATGCCGCCGCCGGCGTGGTACTGGGTGCTGATGTAGCTGTCGTCGAGCGGCGAGACGAAGGTGTTGAGGCGCTTGCGCTCCTCCTCGCGGGCGGCACGCTCGGCGGCCTCGCGCTCGGCCTTCGCCTTCTCCTCGGCCTTCTGCTTGGCCTCGGCGGCCCGGGCGGCGGCGTCGGCCTCGGCCTTGGCCTTGAGGGCGGCAGCCTCCGCGGCGTTGCGCTGGGCTTCGGCCTGGGCCTCGATCTGGCCCTGGAGGTCCTCGGCGGTGACGACCGCGTTCAGGCCGGTGTCCTCCATGGAGGGGCCCTTGTGGTCCGTCGCGGCGAACGCCGGGGCGGCGAGGGTGCCCACGACACCGGTCGTTGCGAGGGCGGCGACGCCGGCGTAACCGGCGGTCTTGCGGCTCAGACGGCTGGAACCACGGTGCTTGCCGGCGGCACGACTGCCAAAGGCCATGGAGGGGCTGATCCTTTCCTTCCTTCTCGCCTACCGGGTTAGCTGACGGGTTCGGAGCAGGAAGGTCTCCTACGGGCCCCTCTGGCGAGGCGGCCCGATTCACCCCAGGGACGTGTGGGTCCCCGGCTCCCCAGGCTCGCGCCTGACGGGGACTCGGCGATCGCTGCCCGGTGCCGCGGGTGCGGCGCGTACAAACTGACGGACAGCACGCCCGACGCTAGGCGGATCATCAGTCAATCGCCAAACAGACGCGCGCTTTTGTTGCGTACGCCACACCCCATACGGGCAACCTTGGCGCCAATTGGACATAAAGGGCCCCGATGGCCAAGCCATCGGGGCCCTTCGACCGCCTGCGGTCCGCCGGTGCGCCGGCAGCACCTCGCCGGCCCATCCGCCGTATACCGACGGTCAGTTGGTGACGACGGTCACCTCTCCGATCCCCAGCGCGCGCACCGGCTCCTCGATCTGCGAGGCGTCACCCACGAGCACGGTGACCAGGCGGTCCACCGGGAAGGCCTTGACGACCGCCGTGGTCGCCTCCACGGTGCCGGTGGCCGCCAACTGCGCGTACAGCCGGGCCTGGTAGTCGTCCGGCAGCTCCTGCTCGACCTGGTCGGCGAGCGTGCCCGCGACGGCAGCGGCCGTCTCGAACTTCAGCGGGGCCACCCCGACCAGGTTCTGCACCGCCACGTCCCGCTCGGCGTCCGTCAGACCGCCCTCGGCGAGGGTGCGCAGCACCTTCCACAGGTCGTCCAGGGCCGGACCGGTGTTGGGGGTGTCCACCGAGCCGCTGATGGCGAGCATCGAGGCCCCGCGGCCGTCGGCGGTGGAGCGCAGCACCTGGCCGAACGCGCGCACGCCGTAGGTGTAGCCCTTCTCCTCGCGCAGCACCTTGTCCAGGCGCGAGGTGAGGGTGCCGCCCAGGCAGTACGTGCCGAGCACCTGGGCCGCCCAGACGCTGTCGTGCCGGTCCGGCCCGATCCGGCCGATGAGCAGCTGCGTCTGGACCGCGCCGGGCCGGTCCACGATGACGACCCGGCCGGTGTCGTCGGCGGTCACCGGCGGCACCGGGCGCGCCTCGGCGGTGTCGCCGGTCCAGGCGCCCAGGGTGTCCGCCAGGACGGCGTCCAGGTCGATTCCGGTCAGGTCGCCGACGATCACGGCGGTGGCCGTGGCGGGGCGCACGTGGGCCTCGTAGAAGGCGCGGACGGCCGCGGAGTCGATCCGGGCGACGGTCTCCTCGGTGCCCTGGCGCGGGCGGGACATGCGCAGGGACGCCGGGAAGAGCTGGCGGGAGAGCTCCTTGGCGGCGCGGCGCTGCGGGTTGGCCAGCTCGTGCGGGATCTCGTCGAGGCGGTTGCGCACCAGGCGGTCGACCTCGCTGTCGGCGAAGGCCGGCGCCCGCAGCGCCTCGGCGACCAGGCCCAGGGCCTTGTGCAGCCGGGAGGCCGGGACCTCCAGGGAGACCCGCAGGCCGGGGTGGTCGGCATGGGCGTCGAGGGTGGCGCCGCAGCGCTCGAGCTCGGCGGCGAACTCCTCGGCGGAGTGCTTGTCGGTGCCCTCGGACAGCGCACGGGCCATGATGGTCGCCACGCCGTCCAGGCCCTCGGGCTCGGCGTCCAGCGGGGCGGCGAGGTTGACCTCGACGGCCACCACCTGCTGGCCCGGGCGGTGGCAGCGCAGCACGGTCATGCCGTTGGGCAGCGCGCCGCGCTCGGGGGCCGGGAAGGCCCACGGCCGGGCCTCGCCGGCCTGCGGCCGCGGGTGGAAGGTCATCGTGACGGCTGCGGTGTCGCTCACTGCTCCGCCCCCTCGTTCTCGTTCTGGTTCGCGGCGTCGGCATCGGTGTCGGCGTCGGCATCGGCCGCCAGGGGCTCGTACACCAGCACCGCACGGTTGTCGGGGCGCAGCCGGGCCGCGGCCACGGCCTGCACCTCCTCGGCGGTGATGTCGAGGACCCGCTGCACGGCGGTCAGGGCGAGCTGCGGGTCGCCGAACAGGACGGCGAAGCGGCACAGTTCGTCGGCACGGCCGGCCACCGTGCTCAGCCGGTCCAGCCATTCGCGCTCCAGCTGCGCCTGAGCGCGCTCCATCTCCTCGGCGGTCGGGCCCTCGGCCGCGAACCGGGCGAGCTCCTCGTCCACGGCGGCCTCGATGGCGGGCACCTCGACGCCGCTGGAGGTCTTCACGTCCAGCCAGCCCATGGAGGGGGCGCCGGCCAGGCGGAGCATGCCGAAGCTGGCGGCGACGGCCGTCTGGTCGCGGCGTACCAGGCGGTTGTGCAGCCGGGAGGACTCGCCGCCGCCGAGGACGGTGAGCGCCACGTCGGCGGCGTCGCACTCGCGGGTGCCGTCGTGCGGCAGGCGGTAGGCGGCCATCAGCGCGCGGGCCGGGACCTCCTCGACGATCTCCTCGCGGAGCTCGCGGCCCATGATCTCGGGCAGGCTGCCGTCGCGCGGCGGCTTCTTGCCGTCGTGCGAGGGGATCGTGCCGAAGTACTTCTCGATCCAGGCCAGGGTCTGGGCCGGGTCGATGTCGCCGACGACCGACAGCACCGCGTTGTTCGGCGCGTAGTACGTACGGAAGAAGGCGCGGGCGTCCTCCAGCGAGGCCGCGTCCAGGTCGGCCATCGAGCCGATCGGCGTGTGGTGGTACGGGTGACCGTCGGGGTACGCGAGGGCGGTCAGCCGCTCGAAGGCCGTGCCGTAGGGGACGTTGTCGTAGCGCTGGCGGCGCTCGTTCTTGACGACGTCGCGCTGGTTCTCCATGGACTCCTCGTCCAGGGCGGCCAGCAGCGAGCCCATCCGGTCGGCCTCGAGCCAGAGCGCCAGCTCCAGCTGGTGGGCCGGCATCGTCTCGAAGTAGTTGGTGCGCTCGAAGCTGGTGGTGCCGTTCAGCGAGCCTCCGGCGCCCTGGACCAGCTCGAAGTGACCGTTGCCGGGTACGCTCGCCGAGCCCTGGAACATCAGGTGCTCGAAGAGGTGAGCCAGGCCGGTGCGCCCCTTGACTTCGTGGCGCGAGCCGACGTCGTACCAGAGGCAGACGGCGGCGACCGGGGTCAGGTGGTCCTCGGAGAGCACCACGCGCAGGCCGTTGGCCAGCCGGTGTTCGGTCGCTGTCAGGCCGCCGGAGCCGGCCTGGGCTGTGGCCGTGTGACCCATGGGCATGTGGTCCCTTCGATCGCGATGCAGAGATTTCTGTCAGACCTGTCACTGTATGCAAGCGCGTCGGGCCGCGGAGAAGTTCCCCGCTCAGTCCTGGGTCGGAGTCGGCGCTGTCGGAGCCTCGGGCCACAATGGTCCGCGACAACCCCGGCGGCCCCGTCCGGGCCGACGGCCCCGACCCCGCCCTACCCCGCCAGACCCCCAGCACACCTTCTTTCTTGGTTAAGGAGCCGCGCAGCGATGGCCCGCCGCAGCACGAAGACCCCGCCGCCGGAGGATTTCGAGGAGAACATCCTCGACATCGACGTCGTCGACGAAATGCAGGGCTCCTTCCTCGAGTACGCGTACTCGGTGATCTACTCCCGAGCCCTGCCCGACGCCCGGGACGGCATGAAGCCGGTACACCGGCGCATCGTCTACCAGATGAACGAGATGGGCCTTCGCCCCGACCGCGGGTACGTCAAGTGCGCCCGCGTCGTGGGCGAGGTCATGGGCAAGCTGCACCCGCACGGCGACGCGTCGATCTACGACGCCCTCGTGCGCATGGCGCAGCCCTTCTCGATGCGGCTGCCGCTCGTCGACGGCCACGGCAACTTCGGCTCGCTGGGCAACGACGACCCGCCGGCGGCGATGCGTTACACCGAGTGCCGGATGGCGGACGCCACGTCACTGATGACGGAGTCGATCGACGAGGACACCGTCGACTTCACCGCCAACTACGACGGCCAGGAGCGCGAGCCGGTCGCGCTGCCGGCGGCGTACCCGAACCTGCTGGTCAACGGCGCGTCCGGGATCGCGGTCGGCATGGCCACCAACATGCCCCCGCACAACCTGGGCGAGGTCATCGCGGCCGCCCGCCACCTGATCCGGTACCCGCAGGCGGACCTGGAGGCGCTGATGCGCTTCGTACCGGGTCCCGACCTGCCCACGGGCGGCCGGATCGTGGGCCTGTCGGGGATCAAGGACGCGTACGAGAACGGCCGCGGCACCTTCAAGATCCGCGCGACGGTGTCCGTGGAGAACGTGACCGCGCGCCGCAAGGGCCTGGTCGTCACCGAACTGCCCTTCACCGTCGGCCCCGAGAAGGTCGTCGCGAAGATCAAGGACCTGGTCGGCTCGAAGAAGCTCCAGGGCATCGCGGACGTCAAGGACCTGACCGACCGCGCGCACGGCCTGCGCCTGGTCATCGAGGTCAAGAACGGCTTCCACCCCGAGGCCGTGCTGGAGCAGCTCTACAAGCTGACGCCGATGGAGGAGTCCTTCGGCATCAACAACGTGGCCCTGGTCGACGGCCAGCCGCTCACGCTGGGCCTCAAGGAGCTGCTGGAGGTCTACCTCGACCACCGCTTCGACGTGGTGCGCCGGCGCAGCGAGTTCCGCCGCGGCAAGCGGCGCGACCGGCTCCACCTGGTCGAGGGCCTGCTCGTGGCCCTGCTCGACATCGACGAGGTCATCCGGATCATCCGCGACAGCGACAACTCCGCGCAGGCCAAGGAGCGCCTGATGGAGCGCTTCTCGCTGAGCGAGATCCAGACCCAGTACATCCTCGACACCCCGCTGCGCCGGCTCACCCGCTTCGACCGGATCGAGCTCGAGTCCGAGCGCGACCGGCTCACCGGCGAGATCGAGGAGCTGACCCGGATCCTGGACTCCGACGCGGAGCTGCGCAAGCTGGTCTCCTCGGAGCTGGCCGCGGTGGCCAAGAAGTTCGGAACCGAGCGCCGCACCGTCCTGCTGGAGTCGGCGGGCGCGCCGGTCGCGGCGGTTCCGCTGGAGGTCGCGGACGACCCGTGCCGGGTGCTGCTGTCCTCGACGGGCCTGCTGGCCCGCACCGCGACCGGCGACCCGGTGCCGCTGGAGGAGGGCGGGGCCCGGGCGAAGCACGACCTGATCGTCTCGCAGGTGGCGGCCACGGCCCGCGCCGACGTCGGCGCGGTCACCTCCCACGGCCGCCTGCTGCGGCTGTCGGTGATCGACCTGCCGCAGCTGCCGGACACCCACGCCGCGCCGAACCTGGCCGGCGGGGCCCCGCTGTCGGAGTTCCTCTCCGGGCTGGCGCCGGACGAGAAGGTGGTCTGCCTGACCTCCCTGGACGAGTCCTCGCAGGGCCTGGCGCTGGGCACCGAGCAGGGCGTGGTCAAGCGCGTCGTGCCGGACTACCCGGCGAACAAGGACGAGCTGGAGGTCATCACCCTCAAGGAGGGCGACCGCATCGTCGGCGCGGTCGAACTGCGCACGGGCGAGGAGGACCTCGTCTTCATCACCGACGACGCCCAGCTGCTGCGCTACCCCGCGGGCCAGGTGCGCCCCCAGGGCCGCCCGGCGGGTGGTATGGCGGGCATCAAGCTCTCCGAGAACGCCAAGGTGATCCACTTCTCGGCGGTGGACCCGGCGCGCGACGCCGTGGTCTTCACGGTGGCGGGCTCCCACGGGACGCTGGACGACTCGGTGCAGTCCGGCAAGCTGACCCCGTTCGACCAGTACCCGCGCAAGGGCCGCGCCACCGGCGGCGTGCGCTGCCAGCGCTTCCTGAAGGGCGAGGACCTGCTCACCCTGGCCTGGGCGGGCAACGCACCGGCCCGCGCGGCGGCCGCGAACGGCACCCCGGCCGCCCTGCCCGCCGTGGACCCGCGCCGCGACGGCTCGGGGGCCGCGCTGCCCGCGGCGGTGGCCGTGGTGGCGGGGGCCGCGCTGTAGGACGTACCGAGGCATTCGGGTGGTACGACCGGGGGGACGTACCACCCGAATGCCGACTAGTGTTTTCCCCCTCGGTGTTGGTGGGGGGAGTACACAGCTGATGAGTCGTCGGTCGGGCGGAGCCATCGGGACCTGGGCCGAGGCCCAGCGCCGACAGCAGCAGACACAGCTGGTCCAGCAGCGGGAGGCGGAGCGCCGGCAGCGGGCCTACGAGCGGGAGGCCGACCGCAGCCACCGCCAGTACCGCGAGGCCGAGGCCCTGCGGCGCACTGCACAGCTCGACGCCGAGGTCGCCGCCCTCAAGGGCCTGCTGGTCGCGGGCTGCCGGGCACCGGCGTTCCGGATGGCCTCCCTGATGCGGCCCGAGCAGCTCGAGCCCTTCAACCCCGGGGCCCTGGCGCAGCCGGTGCCGCTGCCCCGCATCGAGGACTTCCAGCAGCAGAGCAGCGGCTGGACGCTCGGCTCGAACCACCGGGCACAGGCGGAGCGGGAGGCGCACGCCCGGTACACCGAGGCCTGGCAGGCCGCGAGCGCCGCGGAGGCGCAGCGGCGGCAGCAGCTGGAGGCGTACCGGCAGCAGTACGACCGGTGGGCGGCGGAGCAGCTCGCCGGCGTACGGGCGCACAACAGCGGGCTCGCCGAGCTGGCCGACGCCCTGCGCTCGGGCGATGCCGGGGCGGCCGTGGAGTACTTCTCGGCCGCCCTGTACGCCTCGACGGCCTGGCCCGAGACGCTGCCGAGGCAGGTGTCGGCCGCGTACGACCCGGCCGTACGCCAGCTGGTGCTGGACTGGGAGCTCCCCGGGTACGCGGTGGTGCCCGAGGCCAGGGCGGTGCAGTACCTGCCGAGCACGGACCAGGACAGGGTGAAGCCCCGCCCGGTCACGGAGCGGCGGGCGCTGTACCGGGACCTGCTGGCGCAGTGCCTGCTGCTGGTGGTGCGCGAGCTGTACGCGGCGGACGAGTTCGGGGTGCTGGACTCGGTCGGGGTCAACGGCTTCGTGGACTGCCACGATCCGGTGACCGGTCAGGAGGCGCAGATCGTGCTCGCCACGGTGCCGGCGGCGCGCAGCGCCTTCGCGGGGCTGCGGCTGGAGCAGGTCAGCGCGGTGGACTGCCTGGTGTCGGGCCTGGGCGGACAGCTGTCGGCGCGCCCCGACCAGCTGACGGCGGTACGTCCCGGACGCCGGCCGGACGAGGTGGGCGGGGGCGTCGTCAGCCACGGCGGGCACGCGGGCGGCGCGTACGGGGGCGAGGACGAGCCGGACCTCTTCGCGATGGACCCGATCGACTTCGAGAACCTGGTCGCGGAGCTGTTCCGGGCGATGGGCATGGAGGCGGTCACGACCCAGCGCTCCGGCGACGGCGGGGTGGACGTGGAGGCCCTGGACCCGGCGCCGATCCGGGGCGGGCGGATCGTGGTGCAGGTCAAGCGCTACCGGAACACGGTGCCGCCGACGGCCGTGCGCGACCTGTACGGCACGGTCCAGGACAAGGGGGCGAACAAGGGGGTGCTGGTCACCACCGCGTCCTTCGGGCCGGGGTCGTACGCCTTCGCCGAGGGCAAGCCGCTGGAGCTCGTTCCCGGCCCGGCCCTGGTGGACCTCCTGCACCAGCACGGCCTGCGGGGCCGCCTGGGCCCGTCGGACACCCCGCCCCGCCGCCCGGCCCCCGAGCCCGCGGCCGCCACCCCTGCTGCCGCCCCGGACCACAACGTCCTGGGCATGTCCTGGGCCGGCCCGGTCGCGCTGGACGTGTGCGCCCTGGTCTGCCAGGGCAACCGGGCCCTCGGCGAGGACCACTTCGTCTTCTTCAACAACCCGCAGAACCCGGACGGCTCCGTCCGCACCCACGCACACACGCCACCCGACAAGGCCGCGCTGGCGGTCTCCTTCGAGGCACTGCCGGAGCGGGCCGACCGCCTGGTCCTGGTCGCCGCGGTCGACCCGGAAGCCGACCCGCACGCCGACCTGACCGGCTTCACGGACGCCCGGATCCGGCTGCTGTCCGCCGACGGCACGGAGCTCGGCACCCTGGACGTCTCCGACGGCCGCCCGGGCGAAACCGCCCTGGTCCTGGGCTCCTTCCGCCGTCGCGCGAACGGCGACTGGGACTTCGTCCCAGGCGGCAAGGGCTACCGCGGCGGACTGGAGGACCTGCTCCTCGAACACGGCGTCGAGGTCGCCTGAGCGAAATCCCGCTCCGCCGGCAATTCGAAGCAGCGGCGGGCATCCCGCCCCGCCGCCCTTCGCAGCCGGGGCCCGCCGAAATCCAGCCCCGCCGGCGATTGAGGCGCGGGGCCTGGGGCGGAGCCAGGAAGACCCGGCCCCGCCGGGCACCGCCGGAAAAAAAGGGGGCGCGGGACGGCGTCGGCGCTGGCAGTCTGACGGGTCGGCACAGCTCACCCGACACCCCGGCCGACCGACGCACCAGGAGCCCCGTGACCCCGCCCCGCCTGTCCCCCCTGCTCCGGCAGTTCGACTTCGCCCACCGCCGCCTCGCCGACCGCATGGCGGGCCCCGTCATGGACAGCGGCGACGGAACGGACACCGAGGTGGGCCCCATGACGGACGAGGAGTACTTCTGGGAGCCGGTGCCCGACTGCTGGTCGGTACGGCGGCGAGCCGAAGGCCCGGGCCCACGGGCCACCCTCCTGGCCGGCACGGGCGACTGGGGCCGCGACGCCGCAGCGTACCCGCACCCGTGGCCGCCGCCGTTCACCACGATCGCGTGGCGCCTGAGCCACCTCAGCGAAATGCTGACCCTGCGCGCCGACCACACGGCGGGCACCCGCGCCCTGACCCGCAGCGATTACGCGGCCGCCGGGGATGCCGCCTCGGCCCTCGCCGCGTTCGACGCCGGCGCCACCGCGTGGCGCAGGGCACTGCTCAGCGTCGACGACGCCGCCCTCGACACCGTCGGGTACTGCACGTACCCGCACGGCAGCGATGCGGAGGAACCGTTCATCGACATCGCGTGGTGGGTCAACCAGGAGCTGCTGCACCACGGGGCCGAGATCGCCCTGCTCCGGGACCTGTACCGGTCCCGGCAGCGCTGACTCGGCTGGCTCAGACGCCCGCCGGAGCCGGCGTCTCGTCCCCGTCCTCGTCCCCGGCGTCGGCGTCGGCGTCGGGTTCGCCCTGCGGCGGCCGGGCCACGTAGCGCAGCACGCCCCACATGCTCTCCGGCCCCGCGTCCTGCGGCGACGCCTCCCGGCAGGACTCCAGCTCCCGCAGCAGGGCGGGCCCGTCCGTGCCGGAGCCGATGAGCACCAGCCGGGTCAGCCGCGGCTCGCCCCGGCCCCAGGGCCCCGGCGCGAAGCGCAGGAAGCGGCCGACCGCGTGGACCTCGTAGCGCTCCTCGTGGCCGGGCACGTCGAAGTGGACGAAGCCCTTGATCCGGTACAGCCCGGCCGGACGGCGGTCGAGGAAGTCGATGAACCGCCGCGGGTTCATCGGCAGCTCGGACACGAACTCGGTGCTCTCGTACACCGTGTGGGCGTGGCCCTCGTGGCCGTCCTGGCCTTCGTACCCCTCGTGGGCGATGTCCCGGGCCTGCGAGATCAGGTCCTCGAAGGACAGCTGCCCCTGGGTCTCGGTCCACGGCCGGCGGTCGAAGAGCAGTTCCGGATCGATGCGCCCGTGGTCGGCGGCGACGACGGGGATGCCGGGGCAGAGCGTTCCGAGCTCGGCCTCGATCCGGGCGAGCTCGGCCGGCTCCACCCGGTCGGCCTTGTTCAGCACCACCAGGTCCGCAGCGGCGAGGTGGCGGTCGGTCTCCGGGTGCCGGGACCGGGTCGCGTCGAACTCCGCCGCGTCCACGACCTCCACCAGGCCGCCGTAGCGGATCGCCGGGTTCTCGCTGGCGACGAGCATCCGGATCATCTCCTGCGGCTCGGCCAGCCCGCTCGCCTCGATGACGATGACGTCGATGCGGTGGACGGGCTCGGCGAGCTTCTCCAGGTACGCGTCGAGCTCGCTGCCGTCGACGGCGCAGCACAGGCAGCCGCCGCCGAGCGAGACCATCGAGTCGCCGACCTGGCCGGCCACCGCCATGGCGTCGATCTCGATCGATCCGAAGTCGTTGACCACGACCCCGATCCGGGTGCCGCCCCGGTTGCCGAGGAGGTGGTTGAGCAAGGTCGTCTTGCCGGAGCCGAGGAATCCGGCGAGGACGACGACCGGGATGGGGGTGGGGGTAGGGGTGGGCGCGACGGACGGGTCGGGCTGCCTGCTGTTCACCCCGCCGATCGTACTCAGTCCAGCAGCGGAACCGGCTGGGGCGGCTGCGGCCCGACGTACCGGGCAGCCGGACGGATGATTTTCGAATCGGCCGCCTGCTCCAGCGCGTTCGCGCTCCAGCCGACCACGCGCGCCGCACAGAACGTCGGGGTGAACATCTCGCGCGGCAGGCCGCACAGCTCCATCACCACGCCCGCGTAGAACTCGACGTTCGTGTGCAGCTCCCGGCCGGGCTTGAGCTCGGCGAGGATCGCCTCCACGTGGCGTTCCACCTCGACGGCGAAGTCCACCAGCGGGCCGCCGAACCCGAGGGCGATGTCGCGCAGCATCCTCGAGCGCGGGTCCTCGGTGCGGTAGACGGGGTGGCCGAAGCCCATGATCCGGTCCCCGGCGAGCACCCGCTCGCGGATCCACGGGTCGATGCGGTCGGCGGTGCCGATGGCGTCCAGGGTGTCCAGGGCGCGGCTGGGGGCGCCGCCGTGCAGCGGGCCGGAGAGCGCGCCGATGGCCCCGGTCAGGCAGGCCGCGACGTCCGCACCGGTGGAGGCGATGACGCGGGCGGTGAACGTCGAGGCGTTGAAGCCGTGGTCGATGGTGGAGATCAGGTACCGCTCGACCGCCCGTGCCTTGATCGGGTCGGGCTCCTGCCCGGTGAGCATGTACAGGTAGTTCGCGGCGTACGGGAGGTCGTCGCGCGGCTCGACCGGCTCCAGGCCCTGGCCGAGCCGGTGCAGCGCGGTCAGCAGCGTCGGTACGGCGGCGCAGGCGGCCAGCGCGTCGGCGGCCCGCCGCTCGGGCGTGAGGTCGTACACGGGCCGGAAGCCGGCCGAGGCGCCGAGCAGGGAGAGCGCGGTGCGCAGGCCGGCGAGCGGACCGGAGAGGGCGGTGGCCCGGGCGAGGGCGGGCAGGGCGCCCCGGACCTCGGCGGGCAGCCGGCGCAGCGGGGCGATCTCCTCGGTGAAGGCGGTGCGCTGGGCGGCGTCGGCCGGGAGGGTGCCGCGGAACATCAGGTGCCACACGTCTTCGAAGCTGCGGCTCTCGGCGAGCTCGACGGCCGAGTACTGGCGGTAGTGGTAGAAGCCCTCACGGCCCCGGACGTCACCGAGACCGGTCTCGGTGACGACGACTCCCGCGAGACCGCGGGGCACTTCAACGGTGGTGTTCATGCATCGACCATCCTCCATGGATGGAATCAATGTCAATGTTGATTGAATCAATACATCTATTCTTGTCATCATGCATGACCAGACGACGGACGGCGAAGGCGGACGACGGCTCACCACACGGCAGGCGGCGGAGCTGCTGGGGGTGAAGCCCGCGACCGTGTACGCGTACGTCAGCCGCGGGCAGCTCACCAGCCGCCGCGACCCGGTCGGCCGCGGCAGCACCTTCGACGCGGCCGAGGTCGAGGCCCTGGCCCGGCGCAGCCGGCGCGAGGCGGCTGCGCCGGCCGGCGGGGAGCTCGCGGTGCGGACCTCGCTGACGCTGATCGAGCCGGACCGGTACTGGTTCCGCGGCGTGGACGCGGTGGAGCTGGCCTCGCGGTACTGCTACGAGGAGGTCGCCGAGTGGCTGTGGACGGGGACCCTGCCGCGCGGGGTCCGCTTCACGGCCCCGGCGCAGGCCCTGGCGGCGGCGCGGCGGGCCGTGGCCGCCCTGCCCGAGCACAGCGGTCCGGTCGACCGCCTGCGGGTGGCCACCGTGGCCGCGGCGGTGGCGGACCCGCTGCGCTTCGACCTGTCCGCGGAGGCGGTCCTCGGCTCGGCCCGCTGCCTGATCCCGACCCTGGTCGGCGCGCTGCCCCTGCTGGGGCGGGAGCCCGAGCCGGACGAGGGGCCCGACGGCGCCCCGCTCGCGGCCCGGCTGTGGCCCCGGCTGACCGCGCAGGAACCGGACCCGGTCGCCCTCGACGCGCTCGACCTGGCCCTCGCCCTGCTCATCGACCACGACCTGGCCGCCTCCACCCTGGCCGTACGGGTGGCCGCGTCGGCGCGGGCGAACCCGTACGCGGCGGTCTCGGCCGGCCTCGGCGTCCTGGAGGGACCGCTGCACGGCGCGGCCGGGCGCCTGGCTCACCGGACGCTGGCCGAGGCCCTGGAGCGGGGCGGTGCCGCGCCGGTCGTGGCGGACCACCTGCGCGCGGGGCGGCGGGTCCCGGGCCTCGGCCACCGGCTGTACGAGGGCGAGGACCCCCGGGCCACGGCCCTGTTCGCCCGGCTGGAGACCCTGCCGGCCGCCGGCCCGGCCCTGGCGGCGGCCCGCGAGGTGGTCGCCACGGCGGCCCGCCGGGTCGGCCTCCACGCCAACGTGGACCTGGCCCTGGCGGTGCTGTCGGTGTCGTGCGGGATGTCGTCGGAGGCCGGCGAGACGGTGTTCGCGGTGGCCCGCACGGCGGGCTGGATGGCGCACGCACTGGAGGAATACCAGGAGCGCCCCCTCCGCATGCGCCCCACAGGCCACTACCAGGGCCCGCCACCCCCTCAACCCCTCCCGTAGCCCACCCGCCGCGTCGGCCGACCAAGACCACCTCCCCCAGGGGAAGCCGGGCGCCGCGCCCCGTGCCGTCGGTGACGGTCACGCGGCCCCCTGGCCGGACCCGTCCGCCTGAGCCCAAGCCGTACGGCGTGCAAAAGCCCCTGCCTGGGGGGCCCGACCAAGGGCCTCGGCACCCGCACGCCTGCCCGCGGGCCGCGCCCGGGCCCGCTCGGGCAGGCCCGGGCCGAGTGCGCCCGCCCCGCGCACCCGCGACGCCCCGGCACCCTGCCGGGCGGGGGTGCCTACCCGAGCCTGCCCCCGGGTGGACAGCGGACGAGGGCTTCCTCTGCTCCCCGCCGCCCCTCCGATGCCGCTCGTCGATGCCGCGGGGCCGGGCCCAGCCGGGCGAGCCGGGCACGGAGTCTGTGCCACAGGGCGGCCCGGTGAGGATTCCGCTTCCGGCGGGGGCGGCCTACCGTTGCTCGTCATGCGGTTCCCCTCCCTGCGCGCTCCGCGCATCGGGCTGCCCCGTCGGGCCGTCTCGCAGATCCTGCTGACCCAGCTGGCCATCGCCGCCGGGGTCGCCGTGCTGGCCACGGGCCTGTTCCTCGCCCCGCTCGGCGCGCAGCTCGACGACCAGGCCATGCGCCGCGCCCTGGCCATCGCCCAGAGCGCCGCGGCCGACCCCTCGCTGGCCGCCGATCTTCTGGACTCCGGGCCGACTGCGGACAGCCCCGTGCAGGCCTCGGCGGAGCGGATCCGCCGGGCCACCGGCGCGGAGTACGTGGTCGTCATGGACCTCGACGGGATCCGCCGCTCGCATCCCGCCCCCGACCGCATCGGACGGCCCGTCTCCACCGACCCGAGCGACGTCCTCGCCGGCCGCGAGGTCATGGAGATCGACCAGGGCACCCTCGGCCGCTCCGCCCGCGGCAAGGTCCCCCTCGTCGCCGCCGACGGCGAGATCGTCGGCGCCGTCTCCGTCGGCATCGCCTACGACAGCGTCCGCGCCCGCCTGCTCCACGCCGTCCCCGGCCTCCTCGCCTACGCCGGCGGCGCCCTCGCCGCGGGCGCCCTCGCCGCCTACCTCCTCTCGCGCCGCATCCACCGCCAGACCCGGGACCTGGCCTTCTCCGACATCGCCGGACTGCTCGCCGAGCGCGAGGCGATGCTCCACTCCATCCGCGAAGGCGTGATCGCCCTCGACGGCGACGGCCGCGTCCGCCTCGTCAACGACGAGGCCGCCCGCCTGCTCGGCCTTGCCCCGGACGCCGCCGGCCGCTCCCTCGACGACCTCCTCGGCACCGGGCGCACCGCCGACGTCCTCACAGGCCGCGTCACCGGCCGCGACCTGCTCGCCGTCCAGGGCCGCCGGGTGCTGGTGGCCAACCGGATGCCGACCGAGGACGGCGGCGCCGTCGCCACCCTGCGCGACCGCACCGAGCTGGAGCACCTGCGCCGCGAGCTCGACTCCACGCAGGGCCTGATCGACGCCCTGCGCGCCCAGGACCACGAGCACGCCAACCGCCTCCACACCCTCCTCGGCCTGCTGGAACTCGGCCTGCACGAGGAGGCGGTGGAGTTCGTGGCCGAGGTGGCCGGCGGCCACCGCAGCACCGCCGAACAAGTCACCGAGAAGGTCCGCGACCCCCTGCTGGCCGCCCTTCTGGTGGGCAAGGCGACCGTAGCCGCCGAGCGGGGCGTCCCGCTGCGCCTCGCCGACACCACCTTCCTCCCCGACCGCCTGATCGACCCCGGCGGCCTCGTCACCATCACGGGCAACCTGGTGGACAACGCCCTGGACGCGGCGGCCGGCTCGGCCGCGCCCCTGGTGGAGGTCGAGCTGCGCTGCGAGGGCCGCACGGCGATCCTCCGCGTCCGCGACAGCGGCCCCGGCGTCCCGGAGGCCCGACGGGAGGAGATCTTCACCGAGGGCTGGTCGACCAAGCAGCCCCAGGGCCACCGCGAGCGCGGCCTCGGCCTCGCGCTCGTACGCCGCCTCGCGGAGCGGCAGGGCGGCACGGTCCGGGCCGGCGGGGCAGCGGACGGAGGGGCGGAGTTCTCCGTCGTACTCCCGGAGGCCCTGCGATGAGCGAGTCCCCGATCCACGTATTGGTCGTCGACGACGACATGCGTGTTGCCCTGATCAACGCGGCGTACGTCGCGAAGGTTCCCGGTTTCCGCGTCGCCGGCCACGTCCATTCCGCGGCCGAGGCACTGGAGTTCCTCGCGGCCCGCCCGGTGGACCTGATCCTCCTGGACCACTACCTCCCGGACGGCAGTGGCCTGGACCTCGTCCGAAGGCTGCGCCAGCTCGGCCACCGCACCGACGTGATCATGGTCACGGCCGCCCGCGACCTGGCCACCGTCCAGGCCGCGATGCGCCTCGGTGCCCTCCAGTACCTGGTCAAGCCGTTCACCTTCCCCGGTCTGCGCTCCCGCCTGGAGGCGTACGCGGCCCTGCGCCGCACCCTGGAGACGGGCGGCGAGGCCGAACAGGCAGAGGTGGACCGGATCTTCGGCACCCTCGCGGCGGCGGGCTCCCCCAACGAGCTGCCCAAGGGCCACTCCCCCACCACCGCGGAACTGGTCCGCCGCGTCCTGCGCTCCGCCGAAGGCCCGTTGTCCACCCAGCAGATCGCCGACCGGGCCGGCATCAGCCGCCAGACCGCCCAGCGCTACCTGAAGCTCCTGGACCGCACCGGCCGCGTCACCCTGTCCCTGCGCTACGGCGAAACGGGCCGCCCTGAGCACCTGTACTCCTGGCTCCCGGCCGAAGACCCCTGACCGCAACCACCCGGCCCCGGCCCGGTCCCGGCCCGGTCCCGTCCCGCCCCCGCAACCCGCGGATCCGGGACCAGGACGAGGACCACCGCTCAGACGGCCCCGGCCCCCGTCAGGGAGCGGACCTCCGTCTCCGCGTGCCGGGCCGCGTCCGGCTCCTCCGCGGAGGTCACCGTGCCCATCCAGCCGGCGAGGAAGCCCAGCGGGATCGAGACCAAGCCCGGGTTCTGCAGCGGGAAGAACTGGAAGCTCACCCCCGGGAAGAGGGAGTCCGGGCTGCCGGAGACCACCGGGGAGAGCACCACCAGCACCACCGCCGGGACCAGCCCCCCGTACACCGCCCAGACCGCGCCGCGCGTGGTGAAGTCGCGCCAGAACAGGGAGTAGAGCAGCACGGGCAGGTTCGCCGAGGCCGCCACCGCGAAGGCCAGCCCCACCAGGAAGGCCACGTTGAGGTCCTGGGCCAGCAGCCCGAGCGCGATGGCCACGGCCCCGATCCCGACGGCCGCGCCCCGGGCCACCGCGACCTCGCTGCGCCCGCGCGCCCGGCGCCGCTTGAGCGAGGCGTACAGGTCGTGGGCGACCGAGGCGGAGGACGCGAGGGTGATCCCCGCGACCACGGCCAGGATCGTGGCGAAGGCGATCGCGGCCACGACGGAGAACAGCACCGCTCCCCCGGTGGACTCCGCCCCGCCGCCCAGGAAGGCAGCGAGCAGCGGAACCGCCGTGTTCCCCGAGGCGTTGGAGGCCCGCACCTCGGCCGGCCCCACGAGGGCGGCGGCCCCGAAGCCGAGCACGATCGTCATCAGGTAGAAGCCGCCGATCAGCGCGATCGCCCACACCACGGACCGGCGGGCGGCCCGCGCGGTCGGCACGGTGTAGAAGCGCGACAGGATGTGCGGGAGCCCGGCCGTTCCGAGGACCAGCGCCAGGCCCAGGCTCATGAAGTCGAAGCGGGCGGTCCAGTCCCCGCCGTACTTCAGCCCCGGGCTCAGGAACTTCTGCCCGTGCCCGCTGCGCTCGGCGGCACTGGTCAGCAGCTGGTCGAAGTCCCCGTGGAAGCGCAGCAGCACGAGCACGGTGAGGGTGACCGCGCCGCCCATGAGGAGCACGGCCTTCACGATCTGGATCCAGGTCGTGGCCCGCATCCCGCCGAAGGTCACGTACACGACCATCAGCGCGCCGACCGCGATGACGGTGAACGTCCGGGCCGCGGTGCCCGAGTCCCCGAGCAGCAGGCCCACGAGGCTGCCCGCGCCGACCATCTGGGCGACGAGGTACAGCACCGAGACGGTGACCGAGGAGGTGCCGGCGGCGATCCGGACGGGCCGCTCGCTCATCCGGGCGGCGACGACGTCGGCGAGGGTGAAGCGCCCGCAGTTGCGGACCAGTTCGGCGACGAGGAACAGCACGACCAGCCAGGCGACGAGGAAGCCGACCGAGTACAGCAGGCCGTCGTAGCCGAAGAGCGCGATCAGACCGGAGATGCCGAGGAAGGACGCGGCGGACATGTAGTCGCCGGCGATGGCGAAACCGTTCTCCATGGGGGAGAACAGTCTCCCGCCGGCGTAGAACTCCTCGGCCGAGCCGTGCCGGTTCCGGCTGACCCAGGTGGTGATGCCGAGGGTGATCGCGATGACGGCGCTGAAGAGGACCAGCGCGAGGCTCTGGTGCTCGGTACTCACCGGCCGGCCTCCCCGGCGCCGGCCCCGGCGGCCCCGTTCCCGAGCCCCGTCCCGTGGCCCGTCCCGTTGTCCGTCCCGATGCGCGTGCCGCTCCCGCGGCCCCGCTCCTGCTCGAAGACGGTCCACCGCAGGTCGAGGGCGGCGCGGTCCCGGCGCCGGCGCGCGTGCCGGGCGTACGCCCAGGTGAGCAGGAAGGTGCTGAGGAACTGTCCGAGCCCCGCGAGCAGCGCCACGTTCACCGCCCCGGCGACGGGCCGGGCCATCACGCCGGGCGCCGCGGTGGCCGCGACGACGTAGGCCACGTACCAGAGCAGGAAACCGGCGGTCGCGGGGACGACGAACCCGCGGTAGCGGCTGCGGACCTCCTGGAAGGCGGCGCTGCGCTGCACCTCCAGGTAGATGTCGGCCCGGGTGGGCGGAGTCCCCGCCGCTTTTCCGGGCGGACTTCCCGGCGCGGACCGGTAGGCGGCCGGGTGCGGCCCGGCCGCGTCCTCGCCCTCGCCCCAGCCGACGGCGAGCGCGTCGTACCAGGGGTCGTCGAGCCGGATCGTTCCGGCGTCGGGACCTTCGTGCTTGTCCACCGAACTCTCCTTGTCCGCTGCCGCCTTGGCGGCGTGCCACAAGGATGTGCGGTATGGACGGTTTCCGGACTGGTGTCCCGGTGGTCTTCACTCCAACAGGTGAGGGAGGCGACCCCTCCGGGATACCGGGGCGGCGCGCGCCGCACGTGCGTGCGCCGCCACCGCCCCGGCCCGGTCAGGCGTCGATGCGCGAGCGGTCCAGGGTCGCGGCGGAGCTGGTGATGAACTCCTTGCGCGGGGCCACCTCGTTGCCCATGAGCAGGTCGAAGACGCCCTCGGCGGCTTCGAGGTCGCCGATGTTGATCCGGCGCAGGGTGCGGTGGCGCGGGTCCATGGTGGTCTCCGCCAGCTGGTCCGCGTCCATCTCGCCGAGGCCCTTGTAGCGCTGGATCGAGTCCTTGTAGCGGATGTTCTTGCGCTGGAATTCGAGCAGGGTCTGGCGCAGCTCGTTGTCCGAATACGTGTAGACGTACTTGTCCTGGCCCTTCTTGGGCTGGACCAGTTCGATGCGGTGCAGCGGCGGAACGGCCGCGAAGACCCGGCCCGCCTCGACCATCGGGCGCATGTACCGCTGGAAGAGCGTCAGCAGCAGGCAGCGGATGTGCGCGCCGTCGACATCGGCGTCGACGAGGAGCACGATCTTCCCGTAGCGCGCCGCGTCGATGTCGAAGGTGCGGCCGGATCCGGCCCCTATGACCTGGATGATCGCGCCGCACTCGGCGTTCTTCAGCATGTCCGAGACCGACGACTTCTGGACGTTCAGAATCTTGCCGCGGATCGGCAGCAGCGCCTGGAATTCGGAATTCCGGGCCAGCTTCGCCGTACCGAGGGCCGAGTCGCCCTCGACGATGAAGAGCTCGCTGCGCTCCACGTCGTCGCTGCGGCAGTCGGCCAGCTTGGCCGGCAGCGAGGAGGACTCCAGGGCCGTCTTGCGGCGCTGCGCCTCCTTGTGCTGGCGGGCGGCGATACGGGTCCGGGCGGCCGCGACGATCTTCTCCATCACGGCGCGGGCCTGCTGCTTGTCGTCGCGCTTGGTGGAGGTCAGGAAGGCCTTGAGCTCCTTGGCGACGACGGCCGCGACGATGCGGGCGGCCGCGGAGGTGCCGAGCACCTCCTTGGTCTGGCCCTCGAACTGCGGCTCGGCGAGCCGGACGGTGACGACCGCCGTCAGGCCCTCCATGGCGTCGTCCTTGACGACGTCGTCCTCGGCGACGCGCAGCAGCTTGGCGGAGCGCAGGACCTCGTTCACCGTCTTGGTGACCGAGCGCTCGAAGCCGGTGATGTGGGTGCCGCCCTTGGGGGTGGCGATGATGTTCACGAAGGACTTGACGGTGGTCTCGTACCCCGTGCCCCAGCGCAGGGCGATGTCCACGCCGAGGTCGCGGGTGACCTCGGTGGGGGTCATGTGCCCCCGCTCGTCGAGGACGGGCACGGTCTCCTTGAAGGTGCCCTGGCCGGTCAGGCGCAGCACGTCGCAGACGGCCTTGTCCTGGGCGAGGTAGTCGCAGAACTCGCTGATGCCGCCGTCGAAGCGGAACGTCTCCTCGGTCTTGCCGGCGCCGTCGATACCGCGCTCGTCGCGGACGATGATCGTCAGGCCGGGGACGAGGAAGGCGGTCTGGCGGGCCCGCTGGTAGAGCGTCTCCAGCGAGAGCCGGGCGTCCTTGAGGAAGATCTGGCGGTCGGCCCAGTACCGGACGCGGGTGCCGGTCTTGCCCTTGGCGATCCGCTTGACCTTGCGCAGGCCGCTCGCGGGGTCGAACGGGCTGTCCGGGCCCTGCTCGGTGAAGAGGCCGGGGACACCGCGGCGGAAGCTGATCGCGTGCGTGGAGCTGTTCCGGTCGACCTCGACGTCGAGGCGGGAGGAGAGGGCGTTGACCACGGAGGCGCCGACACCGTGCAGACCGCCGGAGGCCGCGTACGAGCCGCCGCCGAACTTGCCGCCCGCGTGCAGCTTGGTCATGACGACCTCGACGCCCGACAGGCCGGTCTTGGGCTCGACGTCGACGGGGATGCCGCGGCCGTTGTCGCGGACCTCGACGGAGCCGTCGTCGTGGAGGACCACCTCGATGTGGTCGCAGAAGCCGCCCAGGGCCTCGTCGACGGCGTTGTCGATGATCTCCCAGAGGCAGTGCATCAGACCGCGGCTGTCGGTCGACCCGATGTACATGCCGGGACGCTTGCGGACGGCCTCGAGGCCTTCGAGGACGAGCAGGTGCCGCGCGGTGTAGTTGGAGCCGTCCCGGTCTGCTCCGGACAGCAGCGCGTTGGAAGGCACGGACGTGTCGGCGGTCACGCAGTTCGCTCCTCGCTGAATTTCTTTTCTGGCCCGGTCGGGCGCAGGGTGGCTCGGTTGCCCGTCGAAGGGTACCGAGGCCTGGTAGAGCCGATGCAACGCCACCCTTGCGCCTCCATCAGCCTAGTGCAGATCCGCACGGATGTTCGATCCCCCGTGGGGGTGAAGCAAACATCACGTTCCCTTCCAGGCATGAACCATTTAGGGTTCGGGCACGTCCTCATGAACAACCGGCACTCACGCCGGGGAGGACGGAACTGCGACAAGCGAACGACTGACAACGCGAAACCGTAAAGCAACGCAATACGGCTCCTTCGCCGCCAACCGGCAGCAGCCGGCCAGCTTCGGAAGGAAGTTTCGAGGAAAAGCCGCGAGCGGGAACGTTTTCGGCCTGGTTGGATGTTGACCCTGGTACGACAGCTCGTCGAGCTAGAGAAGAGGCGACGTGACTACTGTTCTGACACCCGCGACCCCGCTGACGGCCGCTGACCGATGCGACCGTTGCGGCGCCCAGGCATATCTGCGCGTCGTCCTGCTGAGCGGTGGTGAACTGCTCTTCTGCGCCCACCACGGGCGTAAGTTCGAGCCGGAACTCAAGAAGATCGCCGCGGAAATACAGGATGAGACCGAGCGGCTGACGTCCGCTCCGGCGGCTCACGCCGACACCGAGGACCGCTGACACAGGCCTACCTCGCATCCGACGAGCCAGGACCGGCCAGGCCGGTCGACGGGCGGCGCTTCTGAGACCCAGGAGTGCCGCCCGTCCTCATATCCGCATATCCGCGGTCCGATCACCGGATCCGCGATCCGTTACCAGCGGCCGTGACGCCGCCGTACGCCCGGGTCGAGCGGGGCACCCCACACCGGGGCGCCGGAGACACCCGGGGCCCCCGATGCCCCTGTGCCGGCGCCGGTCGCCGCTGCGCCGACTGGGACCGCCGCCCCCGCATGCCCCCGTACGGTCCCTGCAGGCACTGCGGAGGCCCTGGGGGCATCCCATACGACCTTTTGGCCCTCCCCGCGCCGCGAGGCCCTCTCAGGGCCGGTGACGAAGTCGGCCAACGGGGCGATCCGGGTGTAAACGCCCGGGCTGTCGGCCCGACCGCAGCCCCGCCCCCAGGACACCAGCCCGATCAGCCGCCCCTGCGCGACCAGCGGTCCGCCACTGTCCCCCTGACAGGCGTCCCGCCCGCCGCTGCGGTGTCCGGCGCACACCATGGACTCCGGCCGGTACTGCCCGTCCGCGTCCCCCGGGTACGCCCGCAGGCACACCTCGTCCGCCAGCACGGTCACGCGCGCGGCGCGCAGCGCGGTGGCGTAGTCGCCGAACCCGCTCGTGTCGCCCCAGCCGTACACGGTCGCCTCGCCGCCCGGTACGTAGCCCGGGTGCCCCTCCCCCGCCATCGGGAGCACATGCTGCGCGGGTACGGCTTCGGCGAGCTCCAGCACGGCCAGGTCGCCGGCATTGCTCCGCGGGTCGTAGTCGGGGTTCACGCGGGCCGAGCGCACCGCGATCTCCCTGCCCTCGGCCTCGCGCAGCAGCTCCGTGCGCCCGGTGATCACCCGGAGGTCGGGCACGGATTCGACGGGACCGCCCAGCACCTGCTGTCCGAGGCAGTGGGCCGCAGTCACGATCTTCGTCGGGGCCACGGCGACGCCACCGCAGAACTGTCCGGCCCGGGTACGCCCGAACCGGTCACGGCTGGCCAGGGCCACCACCCAGGGGCTGTCGGCCACCTTCACCGGCCTCCCGCCGATCACCACACTGTCCGCGGCCGCCCTGGGCGCCTGGGCCAGCGGCGCAGCGGCCGCTCCCGCCGCCAGGGCCAGCGCGCCCGCCAGAGCTCGGGAAAAGGGACGACGCATCGGGCCTCCTGACTCCGGGTGTGCATGACTCCACCCAGAGTGGGATGCCGCATGTCCGGGCGCACCCGCGCGCAGGCACGGTCCTTCGGGCCCCGTACGTGCGCAGCTCGGCCGACGTGTGTGCCGCCCGGTCGTCCGGTTCAGTCCAGGTAGTCGCGCAGCACCTGCGAACGGGACGGGTGGCGCAGCTTCGACATGGTCTTCGACTCGATCTGGCGGATGCGCTCGCGCGTGACGCCGTAGACCTTGCCGATCTCGTCGAGGGTCTTGGGCTGGCCGTCGGTGAGGCCGAAGCGCATCGAGACCACGCCGGCCTCGCGCTCGCTCAGCGTGTCGAGCACCGAGTGCAGCTGCTCCTGCAGCAGCGTGAAGCTGACGGCGTCGGCCGGGACGACCGCCTCGGAGTCCTCGATCAGGTCGCCGAACTCGCTGTCGCCGTCCTCGCCGAGCGGGGTGTGCAGGGAGATCGGCTCGCGGCCGTACTTCTGGACCTCGATGACCTTCTCGGGGGTCATGTCGAGTTCCTTGGCCAGCTCCTCCGGGGTGGGCTCACGGCCCAGGTCCTGCAGCATCTGGCGCTGCACGCGGGCGAGCTTGTTGATGACCTCGACCATGTGGACGGGGATGCGGATGGTGCGGGCCTGGTCGGCCATGGCCCGGGTGATCGCCTGGCGGATCCACCAGGTCGCGTACGTGGAGAACTTGTAGCCCTTGGTGTAGTCGAACTTCTCGACCGCACGGATCAGACCCAGGTTGCCCTCCTGGATCAGGTCCAGGAAGAGCATGCCGCGGCCCGTGTAGCGCTTGGCCAGCGAGACCACGAGGCGGAGGTTCGCCTCCAGCAGGTGGTTCTTGGCGCGGCGGCCGTCCTCGGCGATGATCTCGAGCTCGCGCTTGAGCTTCGGCGCCAGCTTGTCGGAGCTGGCCAGCTTGTCCTCGGCGAAGAGGCCCGCCTCGATGCGCTTGGCGAGCTCGACCTCCTGCTCGGCATTGAGCAGGGGGACCTTGCCGATCTGCTTGAGGTAGTCCTTGACGGGGTCGGCGGTGGCGCCGGCAACGGCGACCTGCTGGGCGGGGGCGTCGTCCTCGTCGTCGGAGATGACGAAGCCCTTGTTCTCGCCGCTGTCCTCCTCTTCCTCCCCCTCGCCCTTGACCTCGGCGGGGCCCTCCTCGAGGAGCTCCTCCTCGCCGGCCTCGTCGGCGTCCTTCTTGGGTGCGGCCTTCTTCGCCGCCGTCTTCTTCGCCGCGGCCTTCTTGGCGGGCGCGGCCTTCTTCGCCGCCGTCTTCTTCGCCGTCGCCTTCTTCGCAGCGGGCTCGGCTCCGGGCTCCTGGGCGAGGGCGTCCGCGGGCTCCGGGTCCACCGTCTCGGCCGCCGGTGCCGCGGCGGCGACGGTCCGCGCAGCCGTCGTCTTCGCCGCGACGGTTTTCGTGGCCGTCCGCTTGGCAGGGGTCTTCGCTGCGACGCTCTTGCGGGGGGTGCGCTTGGGCGACTCCGCGGCACTGACCATCAGCGTCACACCCTCTTCCTCGAGGATCTGGTTGAGGCTGCGCAGAACATTCTTCCACTGGGTCGCAGGAATCTGGTCAGCCTCGAAGGCCCGACGCACGTCATCGCCGGCGATCTGCCCCTCGGCCTTGCCCCGCTCGATGAGCGCCATCACAGACTCGGAATCGGCGATCTCCGGCGGGAGCGTACGGGATGTGCTGGCCGACACGAACAACCTCTCGGAACGATGGAAACGGGTTCCGACCCCGGGCCGGGTGGTGCTGGACCGGAGCCGACGACCACCGACTGGGGTGGGCCGGGGCGCGGGCAGGGGCCGGGGAGCTACACAGCACCCGCAAGGGCTGCTGTCTTCCCTCCGTCGGCCATCACCTCTCTAGGTCATCGCGTGACCTCGCAGAGCGTTACGCGCAATTCTTCGTGGCCCGAATCACACCCCGGGGGCCTCGGTGCCGTCTGCGGGGGCTTGTGCGCAGGTGGGACGCCAGGTGGGACACCTGGTACGCAGCCGGAATCATGGCCGAACGGGCTTCCGGGAGAGCTGCCGCAGCGGCCGGCGGAACGGTCGGCGCAAGAGCCGCCGAACGGGTTGCCCACGCCGGTGTCGCCGGACCCGGCCGGGTCCGGCGACGTGTGCGAGTCCCTCTCCGCCTGCGTCCGTGTGCCCGTCCCGTGTCCGCGTCAGTGCTCGCGCGGGGCGGGGACCACGCGCTCGACCTCCGGGTGCACCGTCAGCAGCTGGCGCATGGCGTTCTCGGCCCCCGTGGCGTCGCCCGAGGCCAGGGCCTCGACGATCCGGGCGTGGTGCGCGACGCAGGTCTCGCTCGGGCGGTCGCAGGTGGTCGTGGTGCTGCCGGAGACCTGGAGCGCGGCGGAGACGATGCCCGAGAGGTGCTCCAGCATGCGGTTGCCCGCGACCTGGATCAGGAGCGCGTGGAACTCGTTGTCGGCGCGCGCGAAGGTGATCGTGTCGCCCTGGCCGAGGGCGTGGCCCATGATCTCGACCATGTCGGCGAGGCGCTGCTGGACGTCCGCGCGGCCGTGGCCCGCGGCGAGGCGGGCCGCGAGGGGCTCGATGGTCCAGCGGAGCTCGTTGAGCTCGCGGCGCTGGTCCTCGCGCTGGGGGCCGAAGGCCCGCCACTCGATGATGTCGGGGTCGAGGAGGTTCCAGTCGGCGACCGGGCGGACGCGGGTGCCGACGTTGGGGCGGGCGCTGACGAGGCCCTTGGCCTCGAGGACGCGCAGCGATTCGCGGACCACGGTCCGGGAGACCTCGAAGCGCTGGCCGATCTCCTCCGGGACCAGCGGGCGGTCCGCCCCGAGGTCGCCGGAGACGATCATCTGGCCGAGCTGCTGGACGAGTTGGCCGTGCAGGCCGCGGCCGCGGCTGCCGGCCGCACGCCGGCCGACCCGGCTCAACTCGACGTCGGCGCCGTCCCAGTGGGGCGCCCCGACGCGGTCGGCCCCGGGGGCCTCCGCGTAGGGGTAGCGGTCTAGTTCGCCCGGCCCGACGAGGCCTGAGTCGGCATGGCGGGCGGCGGTCATCATGGTGTGCGCAAGGGTACTCACGAATCCTTTGTCGGCCGCGCCTCCATCACCCTTGAGGTCTTTGGTGAAAAGCACACGAAAGGGTGATAGGTGCCACCTGCGCAATTGACGACTTATCGTAAAGAACCGGGCCTTTTACGGGGAGTTGTGGTCCCGTTCACGTGACGCAGGCGGGTTCTGTCCCGTTGCGGTGCGATCCGGCACCGAACCGGTCACCAACGGACGCGGTTGCGCAGTCCGGTGAACCCATAGGCGCACAACAAGACCATCAGAGACAACACCAGTGCCGTGCCGACGGGTTGGGCCAGCACCCGCAGGGCCCCGGCCACGAAGTGGTCCACCTCCGGCGGCCACTGCGCCCAGGCCAGCCGTCGCAGCCGCGCCGCGAGCCCGGCCACGGGATACGCGGACGGCCCCTCCAGCACCTTGCGTACGAGCGGCACCACCCCCAGCGGTACGGCCAGCACCGCGGCCAGGCCCGCGACCGCGGACCGGAAGGCGCCGGAGGCGAGGACCCCGGCCCAGGCGCACCCGACGAGCAGGCCCGCCCAGCCGACCGCCGGGGAGATCCACTGCGCGGAGGCGTGCAGCGGGACGGGGCCGCGGCCGAAGACGAGCAGGAGGGCGGCGGCGTCGACGGCCACGGTGAGGGCGCCCAGGGCCAGGGCGAGGCCCGCAGCGACCGCGAGCTTGGCGGCGAGCAGGCCGAGGCGGCGCGGCACGGTCCCGCGGGCGGCGGCCAGGGCGGGGTAGCGGTACTCCTCGCCGAAGGCCAGCGCGCCGAGCAGCCCCGCGCCGAGGGCCGCGGGCGGCAGGGGCAGCAGATCCGGCCAGGCGGCGAGCACCCGTCCGCGCGGGACCTGGCCGACCCGGGCGAGCACGAGGGCGACCAGCACGGACACGGCGACGACCAGGCCGGCGGTCAGGGCCGGCGCGGCGGTCCCGAAGACGCGCAGCAGCTCGTAGCGCAGCGGCCGCAACGGCCCGCCCACCCGCCGCACAACCCGTCCGGGTCGCGGCCCGACCCACTGCCCCGGGCCGCCCGCGGCGGCCGTCGGCCCGTCCCCGACACCGGCGGCGGCTTCCTCCGGGACGCCGGCCCCGACCCCAACCCCGACCCCGACCGCAGCCCCGGTACCGGCACCGCCCCGGAGCCCAGCGGCCACCGCCCCGGCGGGGTCGGGATCGCGGGGCTCGGGCGTACGGGCGCCTGGGCCGACGGCCGTCGCCCCGGTGCGGGAGCCGGGGTCGGCGCCCGGTGCGGCGGCCGCCGCGGTTGCCGTCCTGGCTGCGGGCTCGGCAGTGGCGGGGGCTGCGCCGAGGCCGGTGCGGGCCTGGGGGACCGGGGCCGCGACGGGGGGTGCCACCCGGGCGTCGCCCGTCTCGTCGGCGAGCTGGTGGACCAGCACGCCGTGCCGGAAGGCCGCTTCGCCGATCTCGGCGCAGCTGCTGCCGTACACGCAGAGCCGGGTGCCGCTCTCCTCGACGATCTCCACCGTGCGCCGGCTGTCCCGGGCCTCGCGGCCCAGCACGTCGGCCAGCCGTGCCGCGTGCGGGGTGTGCACGGCGACGCGCGGCCGCAACCGGGTCCGGGCGAACTCGGCGACGTCCTGGTCGGCGACCAGCCGGCCCCCGGCGATGCTGACGACCCGGTCGGCGCTGCGGGCGGCCTCCTTCGCGTCGTCGGTGGTGAAGAGCACCGCCCCGCCGAGCTCGGCATGCCCGCGCAGCAGCCCCTGCAGCCAGCCGCGGTCCCGGGCCGACAGGCCGGCGGCGGGCTCGTCGAGGAGCAGGGTGCACGGGTCGGCGAGCAGCGCCGCGGCGAGCGCCAACCGCCGGTCCATGCCGAGCGAGAGCGAGCCGAGCCGCTGGTCGCGCAGGCCGCCGATGCCGACGACCTCCAGCAGGGTGTCGGCGCGGGAGGTCGGCACTCCGGCGGCCGCACAGAGCATCCGCAGCTGGCCGCGGACGGTCCGCGCCGGGTTGCCGGGGACGTCGCCGAGCAGTACGCCGACCTCACGGCCGGGATGCGGGATCCGGTGCAGCGGGCGACCGCGGAAGTAGGTGACGCCGCGCCCCGGTTCGAGCTCCAGCATCAGCCGCAGCGCGGTGGTCTTGCCCGAACCCGGCTCGCCCAGGAGGGCGGTGACGGTTCCGGGGCGGGCCTCGAAGGTGAGGTCGTCCACGAGGGGCGGGAGGTCTCGACGGGGTCTGCTGGTGAGTCCGATGGCCTGGAGCATCGCTTCTCTCGCGGGGGGTGAGACCGCTTTGCGGCAGTGTGAATACCCCAAGCAAGATAACGCGATATGTCCGATTTTCGCCGCACCTGGTGTACGGACGCGGCCGTGTCGGAGCCGGTGTGTCAGGCTTCCGGACGCAGCATCGGCGGGTTGAGCAGGGTCGCCCCGCCGGCGCGGAACAGCTGGGCGGGCCGACCGCCCTGACGGGTCGTCGTCCCGCCGGCCGGGACCAGGAACCCGGGGGTCCCGGTGACCTTGCGGTGGAAGTTGCGCGGGTCGAGGGCCACGCCCCACACCGCCTCGTAGACCCGGCGCAGCTCGCCGACGGTGAACTCGGGCGGACAGAACGCGGTGGCGAGGGAGGAGTACTCGATCTTCGAGCGGGCGCGCTCCACGCCGTCGGCGAGGATCCGGGCGTGGTCGAAGGCGAGTCCGGAGGCGGCATCCTCCTCGCCTGCGAGGAGCTCGTCGACCGGGGCCCAGCGGGCGCTGTTGGCGTCTCCGCCCGCGCGGGGCGCGGGCAGGTCCGGAGCCAGCACCAGGTGCGCCACACTGACGACCCGCATCCGCGGATCCCGCTTCGGGTCGCCGTACGTGGCCAGCTGCTCCAGGTGCGCCCCGTTGCCGGCGCCCGGCGCGGCGGGGTCGTGCGCACACAGTCCGGTTTCCTCGGCGAGCTCCCGGGCCGCGGCCGCCGCCAGGTCCTCCTCTCCGCGCACGAAGCCGCCGGGCAGGGCCCATCGGCCCTGGAACGGCTGCTCACCGCGGCGGACGACGAGGGCACAGAGCGCGTGGCGCCGAACGGTGAGGACGACCAGGTCGACGGTGACGGCGAACGGCGGGAAAGCCGACGGGTCGTAGGGAGACATGCCGCGATCATAGTCGTCTTCCTGACGATAAACAGAGCTTTGGTGATCCGGGAGACGAAGACCGGCAGGCTACCCGCCCAATTGCAGCGCATCTGCCGCCTCCTCCACCATGCCCAGGCCGAGCCGGCTGATCCGCAGGGCGAACGGCTCGCCCGCAACCCGCAGGCCGGCGAGGCGCAGGGCGCCGAGCGGGGCACCGGGCATCGGGACGAGCGCGACCGTGCCCGCGGGCGCGTCGGGGCGGATTCCGGCGAGCGCCACCAGGGCGTGGACCCCGGCGGCCGCGGCGACCGCGGCCGGGCGGCAGGCGGCCGGGTGCGGGAGGGGCGCGCTGCCCGCGGTGCGCTGCTCGGCGGCGTACATCTCGGGCAGCCGGTAGCCGAAGCTCTCGGCGGCATCGAGCAGTCCCCGCAGCAGGGCGGCGGCCTCCTTCTCGAACCCGGCCTGGGCGAGCCCGGCGACCGCGACGGCGCTCTCGTGCGCCCGCACCGCGCCGGAGCGGTGGCCGAAGGGGTTGTGCCCCGGCTCGCGGAAGGCCATGCTGCGCAGACCCCATCCGGAGTCCATCGCGGGGGCTCCGAGGAGCCGGGCGAGCTGCTCGGTGCGGACCCGGTCCAGCAGTCCCGGCGCGAGCCGGCCGCCGCCGAGCAGCCCGGTGTCCAGGAGGTGGGCCGCGGCTCCGGTCAGGCGGGGCAGAGGGCGCCCGTCGGGATGCAGGGCCGCTGCCGGCCGGCCGCCGTCCGGGCCGTCGGTCCAGAACCCCTCGAGGAACCGCGCCCGCAGGGCCGCCGCCCACTCCCGCCACTCCTCGGCGCCGGGCCGGCCGCATCCGGCGAGCAGATCGGCGCCGAGCAGCGCGGCCCGGTGGGCGTGGGCCTGGGTCTCGCAGCGGCGCGGCCCCGGGTCGGGGTCGGCGAGGAACCCGTCCTTGCCCAGGGCGCCGCGCAGCCAGTCCAGGCACCGCTCGGCCGCGGGCAGCAGCCGGTCCACCTCCTCCTGCGGCAGTCCCCAGCGCCGTGCCTCGGCGAGGACGGCGGGGAAGGCGAGCGTGGCCTCGGTGCCGGTGCAGCCTGGCGGCAGCTGCGGGCCGGCCCCGCGCAGGGGGCCCGGGATCTTCCCGGCCTCGGGGCCGCGGCCGCCGGTCTGGGTCCGGGCCAGGGTGCGCAGGGTGGCCGCGGCGAGCCCGGTCCCGAGGGGCAGCGCCATGCGGGCCGCCCACAGGGACTCGGCGGGGGCCAGCCCGAGCCGCCACGGCACGCCCGCGGCAGCGTAGGCGTCGGCCGGCTCCTCGTGGTCGCGCAGCAGCAGGGCGCCGAGGTCCTCGACGCTGGTGCGGAACCAGGTCTCGGCGCGCGGGTCGTCCCCCTCGGCCCGGGCGTCGGCCAGGGGGTTGGCCACCTGCCCGGCCGGGGCCCGGGAGGTGCGGGCCTGGGTGGTCCGCAGCTCGATGGTGCGGGACTCCCCCGGCCCCAGTTCGAGTTGCCAGCGCAGCAGGCCCGACGAGGCGAGCGCGTCGTCCGGGGCCGGTTCGGCGGCGGTGACGGCCTGCGCCTCCCCCGTGCTCCAGCGCAGCCCGGCCGCATGCACCCCGGCGGGCAGCTCGGGCCCGGCCCGGCCGGCGGCCACGGCGGCCAGCTCGGCCAGGTCGGTGCCGAGCAGGATCTCCACCGGCAGCCGCAGCGGACGGGCGGTGAAGCTGCGCAGGGTGATGCGCTCGGTGCCGTCGGCGTGCCGCACCCGCTCGACTCCGATGTCGGGGTCGGGACCCGCCTCGGCTCCGGTGCGGACGGTGGCGGTGAACGCGGCCCGGTCCGCGCCGAGGCTGCGCCCCTGCACCGCGACCGGGTCCCGGCCGCCGACCCGCAGCACGCAGCGGGAGAGCAGCCGCCGGCCGGAGCGGTAGATCCCGTCGATCCCGTGCCCGGTCAGCTGGCCGTGCTCGGGCGAGATGACCAGGCAGGGCGCCGAGACGCAGATGACCGCGGCGTGCACGGGCGGCAACTCGGGCCTGCGGGCGGGAGGTACGGGGTGGTCCATGGGTCGCCTTGTCTGGACGCTCTGCGCCCGGGCCGGTTGCTCCGGGCGGCACGGCCGGGCCCCGGCCACCCTCCAGGGGAACGCCACCGCCCCCGCCCGGGTCACGGGCCCCGGCGGTGACGGGGCCTCCTGCGGCACGGGCCCACCGTGAGGCCGCCGATCCGGCTCCGCGGCCGCTGCGGCCGGACGGCGCACTGCGAGACCGCGCCGGGCACCGCCCCCGCAGCGGTGCCCGGCCTGCCGGCCGGTGGTGCGCGCCGCATTCACCGGTCGCTCCGTGCGGTGCGCCGGGGGTCGCGCCGGGCCGGCTTGGGCTCGCGGCGGCCGGGCGGCCGCACGGCGGACCGGCGCTTGCTGCCGGGCTCCCGGCGCTTGCGCTCGGCCCGCAGGCAGGCGCGCAGCCCCTCCGGGTCGATCCCTTCGTTGCAGGCGTGGTGGAGCAGTTGGGCGAAGCGGTATTCGGCGTCGGCCTGCAGGGCCAGCCCGAACGCGATGCGGGCGGTCGGCTCGTCCCCGGTGGACCACGAGACCCATCCGGCGAGGGTCAGCGGGGCCGCCGCATGTTCTCCGTAGGCGCCGACGCAGCGCCTGGCCAGGGCCCGCCACAAGCGCAGGGCGGGGGCGGCCTCCTCGTCCTCCATCCACTCGGCCGCGATGTCCCGGGTCTCGCGGTCCTGGAGGCCGAGGATCAGCGCGGCCGCCTCGTCGTGGCCGAGCAGCGCATCGTCCCAGTCGTCCGCGCAGGGGCCGCCCTCGACGGGCGGCGCGAGGGTCAGGCGCCGCATGAGGGTGCGGGCGAGGGTGACGGTCTCGGCGCCGACCTCCTGACGTGTGGCCCCGTCGAGGATCTTCGGTACGAGTGCGGCGGCCGCCCGGTCCAGGGCCCGCTCCATCTCCGCGGCGACCGGTCCGCGCAGCGGTGCGAGCCGGCCTTCCAGCTCCCGCAGGGAGCCGCGGATCCGCAGCCCGGCGAAGGTGGCCGCCGCGGCCGCGACCGAGGTGCCGCCGGCGGCCAGGACGGTCCCCTCGGCGGGGCAGCAGCGCTCGTCGGGGCAGCAGTAGGACCAGTACCGGCCGGCGGAGAGGCACAGGGCCTCCAGGACGGGCACGTCCAGTGCCCCGCAGGCCAGCCTGATCCGCTGGGCCAGTGGCCGCAGCCGGGTCATGACCCGCTGGCCGCTCTCTCCCGCGCCCGGGTCCTGGCAGAGGAAGACGATGATGCCGTCGGGCTTGCCGGCGCGCCGCTCGCTGCCCTGGACAAGGCATTCGGCGACCTGCCGGGCGGTGTCCTCCCACTCCTCCGGGGACGGCGGGATGCCGAGGCGGAGGCGGCCGCCGAAACGCCCGCCCTCCCCGTGCACGGCGACCAAGACGAGGGAGTCGGTCGGGTGGAACCCCAGCATGTAGGGCAGCGCGTCGGCCAGTTCGGCGGGGCTGCGCAGGGTGATCTGCGGTTCGGCCGGTGATCCGGAGTGGCTGATGCAGGGCCGTCCGGACGGGGTGCGAGGTGCGTGGTTGTTCGTCATGCCCCGACGGTCCCGCGCACCCTCCGATCCCGAAAGGCCTGTGGATAACTATTGATCATTCAACTTCCACAGGTGCGGGCCGCCATTGGCGCGATGTCGGAGGCATCGGGTTGCATGGGGGCATGAACGCAGACCTGAGGTCCTCGGCCGACTCCGTACTGGCCCGTCTCGTGGGCGACCCCACGGGCACCGCACGCCTGCGCGAGGACCAGTGGCTCGCCATCGAGGCCCTCGTCGCGCACAAGCGGCGCGCCCTGGTGGTCCAGCGCACCGGCTGGGGCAAGTCCGCGGTGTACTTCGTCGCCACCTCGCTGCTGCGGGCCGCCGGTGCCGGGCCCACCGTGATCGTCTCCCCGCTGCTCGCACTGATGCGCAACCAGGTCGAGGCCGCCGCCCGCGCCGGGATCCACGCCCGCACGATCAACTCGGCCAACCCCGAGGAGTGGGAGCAGATCCAGGCCGAGGTCGCGGCCGGCGAGGTCGACGTCCTGCTCGTCAGCCCCGAGCGGCTCAACAACCCCGACTTCCGCGACCAGGTGCTCCCCAAGCTCTCCGCCGCGACCGGCCTGCTCGTGGTCGACGAGGCGCACTGCATCTCCGACTGGGGGCACGACTTCCGCCCCGACTACCGGCGACTGCGCACGATGCTGGCCGACCTGCCGCCCGGTGTCCCGGTGCTGGCGACGACCGCCACGGCCAACGCCCGGGTCACCGCGGACGTCGCCGAGCAGCTGGGCACCGGCGTCGGCACGGACGCGCTGGTGCTGCGCGGCCCGCTGGACCGCGAGAGCCTCAGCCTCGCCGTGCTGTCCCTGCCGGACGCGGCGCACCGGCTCGCCTGGCTCGCCGACCACCTCGGCGAACTGCCGGGCTCCGGCATCATCTACACACTGACGGTGGCCGCCGCCGAGGAGGTCACCGCGTACCTGCGTCACCGCGGGCACACGGTGGCCTCGTACACGGGCAAGACGGAGAACGCCGACCGCCAGCAAGCCGAGGACGACCTCCAGGCCAACCGGGTCAAGGCCCTCGTGGCGACCTCCGCCCTGGGCATGGGCTTCGACAAGCCCGACCTGGGCTTCGTGGTGCACCTCGGCTCGCCGTCCTCGCCCATCGCCTACTACCAGCAGGTGGGCCGCGCCGGCCGCGGCGTGGAGCACGCGGAGGTGCTGCTGCTGCCGGGCCGGGAGGACGAGGCCATCTGGCAGTACTTCGCCTCGGTCGCCTTCCCGCCGGAGGAGCAGGTCAGGCGCACCCTCGACGTGCTGGCACAGGCGGGTCGGCCGCTGTCGCTGCCCGCCCTGGAACCGCTGGTGGACCTGCGGCGCACCCGACTGGAGACCATGCTCAAGGTCCTCGACGTGGACGGGGCGGTGCACCGGGTCAAGGGCGGCTGGACCGCGACCGGCGAGCCGTGGGTGTACGACGCCGAGCGCTACGCGTGGGTGGCCCGCCAGCGGGCCGCGGAGCAGCAGGCCATGCGGGACTACGCGGCGGCCTCGGGCTGCCGCATGGAGTTCCTGCGCCGCCAGCTGGACGACGAGGAGGCCGCCCCCTGCGGGCGCTGCGACAACTGCGCCGGCGCCCGGTTCACCGCGGACGTCTCCAGCGCGGCGCTGGACACCGCCCGCGGTGAGCTCGGCCGCCCCGGCGTGGAGTTGGAGCCCCGCAAGATGTGGCCGACCGGACTCGCTGCCGTCGGCGTCGACCTCAAGGGCCGCATCCCCGCCTCGGAGCAGGCTTCCACGGGTCGGGCGCTCGGCCGGCTCTCCGACATCGGCTGGGGCAACCGGCTGCGCCCGATGCTCGCTGCGGGGGCCCCTGACGAGCCGATCCCGGACGACGTGGCGCAGGCCGTGGTGGCGGTCCTCGCCGACTGGGCCCGCGGTCCGGGCGGGTGGGCCTCCGGAGCCCCCGACGCGCCCGCCCGGCCGGCCGGCGTGGTGTTCCTGCCCTCGCGCAGCCGGCCGCAGCTCATCGGTTCGCTGGCCGCCCGGATCGCGGAGGTCGGCAGGCTTCCGCTGCTCGGCGCCCTCGTCTACACCGACCGCGCCCCCGAGTTCGGTCTGCCCTCCTCGAACAGCGCCCAGCGAGTACGCGGACTCCACCAGGCCCTGGCGGTGCCCGCGGAGCTGGCCGCGACGCTGGCCGAGGCGGCGGGTCCGGTGCTGCTCGTCGACGACCGCGCGGAGAGCGGCTGGACGCTCGCGGTGGCCGCCCGGCTGCTGCGGCAGGCCGGGGCGAAGGAGGTGTTTCCGCTGGTACTCGCGCTTCAGCCGTAGCCATTTGAGTCATCCTCAGCGCGACGGGGCAAGGATATGAACGGCATACCGGCGAATTCCGGTCGGCCGCGCCAATTGCTCGTTGCCGCATGCTCGCGGGCCACGCGAGAATCGGAGTGCTCCCGCTCGGCTCGACGGCACTCCCTGGGCCGCGCTGCGGCGCGCCCGCACGTCAGCTGTGCCCGTCCGCGGGCGAGTACCCGAAGGGAGGACCGTGGCCTTCGGATTCGCCCCGCCCTCGACGACGTCACTGACGACGGCCACCGGCGGCGCCAGCCGGCACGGAAGACTGCTGGAGCCCGCCGAGTGGACGGCGGCGGGGATTCCCCTGCTGAGCAATCCCCGCGAGGTCGTCAGCGGACTGCACTCGCGCCACAGCCCGGGCCCCTCGACCGCGGTCATAGCGGTCCTCGGCCCCGAGGAACGGCTCGTGGCGAGTGCCTCGTTCGTCCCCCGGTCGGCCTCTGCCGACGGCTGGGATTACCGCAACGCCCTGCTGGCCGCGCTGCGCCGGGTCATCCCGCACGACCTTCGGCGCCGGACGCCGGTTCGCACGGCGGTGTTGATGTACTGCCGCGATGGCGACGAGCGGTGGACCGAGGAGGACGGCGCCTGGATGTGGGGGCTGCGGGACGCCTGCACGCTGCACGGGCTGCGCTGCGGCGCGTACATCACGCTGACCCGCGGCGGCTGGCAGGTGCTCGGCGAAGGCCGCGGCGGCCGGCACCCCAGCTCGGATTCGCGACCCGAGCGGCTCGGCGACACCGCAGCCGAGTTCGCACCGCTGAACCTGCGCACCGGCGCCGGAGCGGCCGAGCCCCTGCGCCGCACTGCCGCCCGCTGACACCACGCTGCCCGGTGGCCGCCCGGCGTCCGGGCGGGCCTCACGGCCGTACACCCGGTTGGGGGCGTACGGCGGGTCGGGCCCAGGGCTTCAGCGGGGCCGGCACCCGGCCAGCCCCGCCCCTCGCCCGTACGGGTCACGGGGCGTCAGACGCCCGCACCCAGCACGGAGTTGATCTCCTTGGGGTCGCCGCACACGATCAGCAGCGCACCGGCCCGCGCGAGCGCGACGGGCAGTGCCGTGGCGGCCGCTTCGGCAGGTCCGCCGTTGGCCGCGAAGACCACGACGGGACGGCCCGCAGCGCGCTGGACCTGCGCCGCGTCCGCGTAGAAGACGTCGTCCCCGGCGTCGTGCAGGGCCCAGTACGCGGCCTCACCGAAGGACAGCTCGTGAGCGGCCCACGGGTGCAGGTCGCCGGTGGTGAGCACCAGGATGTCGCCGGGCGCGCGCCCGGTGTCGAGCAGCAGGTCGACGGCCTCTTCGGCCGCGTCCAGCGCGCCCTGGGCGGAAGCCGGGATCAGCTGGATCTGCGGCACCGCCGCGGAGACGGACGGTGTGGTGGGGGCGGTGGCGGGCGCGGGCCCGGGAGTGGCCTGCGGTGCCCGTTGCGCGGGCGGTGCGGGCCGGGCGGGACCGGGGCGCCCGGGCCGCGGGACGGCGGCGGGACGCGGACCAGGTACGGGGCGGGGGGTCGGCGCGGTGCGGCTCGCGGCCGGCGTGACGCGGGGACCCTGGGCACTCTCGTGAATCTGAGGCTCCTCGTGGGTGAGAGGCATGAGTGGGTGACTTTCAAACACCGGTACGAAACGTACCGGCCGGTGGCACGTGGGTGCGATCAGAAATCGAAGCCGAGTTGGCCTCCGTTTTCCAGTTCCATCGATTCCTCGCTGCGCCGCACCTTCTTGAGGTGGCGCCAGCGGGGCAGGGCGTCGAGGTACGACCACGAGAGCCGGTGGTACGGGGTGGGACCCAGCTCCTCCAGCGCGGCCCGGTGCACGGGCGAGGGATATCCGGCATTGTCGCCGAAGCCGAAGCCCTCGAAACCTCCGCCCTGTTGGCCCAGTTCGGCCATCATCCGGTCGCGGCGGACCTTGGCGATGACGGAGGCTGCGGCAACGGCCACGCAGGACTGGTCGCCCTTGATCACCGTACGGACCTGCCAGGGCGCACCGAGGTAGTCGTGCTTGCCGTCGAGGATCACCGCCTCGGGGCGGACCGGCAGCGCCTCCAGCGCGCGCTCCGCCGCCAGGCGCAGTGCCGCGGTCATCCCCAGCTCGTCGATCTCCTCCGGGGAGGCGTGCCCCAGGGCGTATGCGGTGACCCAGGCCTCGAGGACCTCGAGGAGGGCGTCGCGCCGCTTGTGTGTCAGCAGCTTGGAGTCGGTGAGCCCTTCGGGCGGTCGGCGCAGTCCGGTGATCGCCGCGCACACGGTGACCGGACCGGCCCAGGCCCCTCGTCCGACTTCGTCGACCCCGGCGATGACCTTGGCGCCGGTGGTTGCGCGGAGGGAGCGTTCGACGGTGTGGGTGGGTGCTTCGTACGGCATGGCGCCAGCAAGGTTACGCCGCCCCGAGCCGCCTGCACACCCCGGCCCGGGCACAGTCGGCGCGGCGGTTCACGGGCTGAGCAGCGGCACCATCACCCGGTCGATCATTTCCTCGATGTCACCCTCCGGCCATTCGCTTCCGCACATCTTCGCGCGGTACATCAGCATCGCCGGAATGACGTCCACGACAAACGGACCTTCCGCATCCGATCGCACGTCACCCCGCTCGATCCCCCGCCGCAGAAGATCCCCGATCAGCCGGTGCGCGGGCTCGTGCAGCCCCGCCCGGACCACGTCGATGAACCGTTCCTCATGGGCGGGGTCGCATTCGTGAAGCACTGCACGCAGCGCTTGACCGGCCGGAGAGCGCATGACGTCCCGCATCCGCACGCACAGCAGGCGCAGGTCGTCCCGGACCGATCCGCAGTCCGGGATCTCGCCGATCGGCGGAAGCCCCCTGCGCAGCACCTCGGCCACCAGCTCCGCCTTCGAGGACCAGCGCCGGTAGAGCGCCGCCTTCCCCGTGTGCGCGCCGGCGGCGACGCCCTCCATCGTGAGCGCGTTCCAGCCGGCGGTGCCCAACTGCTCCAAGGCCGCGTCCAGAATCGCCCGTTCGAGTTCCGGACCCCGCCTGCGCCCGGCCGGTGCCGCCGACCTGCGCACCTCCGCCGTCACTCCTGCCTCCGATCGGCCCGTGTGCCCCTCGCACGCATTTTCCGCCACGAGGAACGGTTGTGTCCGCTCAGGGCCGCCTCCTACGGTGGACCTCCAGTGAACGGCTGCGTTCACTATTTCACTACGGGGGGTTCCATGGTGAAAGGCCAACAACTCGCCGCAGCCCGGATACCGGGCGCGGCCCGTCGAGAGGGCCGCCCCGGCGTGGCGCTCGTCGTCATCGCCGCATGTCAGCTCATGGTCGTGCTCGACGCGACGATCGTGAACATCGCGCTCCCCCACATCCAGACCGCCCTCTCCTTCTCCACCACCGACCTCTCCTGGGTGATCAGCGCCTACACGCTGGCCTTCGGAGGGCTGCTGCTGCTGGGCGCCCGGGCCGGCGACATCCTCGGCCGACGGCGCGTGTTCCTGACCGGAATCCTGCTCTTCACCCTGGCGTCACTGCTCGGCGGCTTCGCCCAGGAGCCGTGGCAGCTGCTGGCAGCGCGCGCCCTGCAGGGGGTCGGCGGGGCCATCGCCTCGCCCACCTCGCTGGCCCTGGTCACCACGACCTTCGCCGAAGGTCCCGAACGCAACCGCGCCTTCGGCGTGTTCGCCGCCGTCTCGGCGGGCGGCGGCGCCATCGGCCTGCTGGCCGGCGGCATGCTCACCGAGTGGCTGGACTGGCGCGCTGTGCTGTTCGTCAACGTCCCGATCGGCCTGCTGATCGCCGTCCTGACCCCGCTCTACATCGCCGAGTCCGAGCGCCACCCGGGCCGCTTCGACATCGCCGGGGCGCTCACCTCGACCGGCGGCATGGCCTCGCTCGTCTACGGGTTCATCCGCGCCTCGCAGGACGGCTGGCGGGACGGGCTCACCCTCGTGTCGTTCGCCACGGCCGTGGTCCTGCTCGGGCTGTTCGCGGTCATCGAGTCCCGGGCCCACGAGCCGATCGTCCCCTTGCGGATGTTCGCCGACCGGAACCGGTCCGGCACCTACCTGATCATGCTGGGGCTCGCGGCCGCGATGTTCGGGATGTTCTTCTTCATCGTCCAGTTCGTACAGAACGTCCTGGGGTTCTCCCCGATCGAGGCCGGGCTCGGCTTCCTGCCGGTGACCGCGGCGATCATCACCTCGGCCGGCCTCTCCCAGCGGCTGCTGCCGCGGTTCGGCCCCAAGCCGTTCATGGTCGCCGGATCGGGCCTGACCGGCATCGGACTGGCCTGGCTGACGTTCATCCGCACCGACAGCTCGTACGTGTCCGGCGTCCTCGGGCCGATGCTGCTGTTCGGCTTCGGCATGGGCCTGAACTTCGTGACCCTCACCCTCACCGCCGTCTCCGGGGTCGCCCGGCAGCAGGCGGGGGCGGCCTCCGGGCTGCTGAACGCCAGCCAGCAGGTGGGCGGCTCCCTGGGCCTGTCGATCCTGGTGACCGTCTTCGGCACGGCCAGCCGCACCGAGGGCGAGAAGCAGGTCGCGGACTTCGCCGCCCGAGCCGACGCCGACCAGCTGGCCGCCTTCAAGGAGACCGGGAGGCTGCCCGACCCCTGGGGGGACCTGGTCCTGACCCAGGGCATGGCGACCGCGTTCCTCGCGGCGGTGGCCATGGCCGGACTGGCGCTGGCCACGGCACTGCTGGTCATCCGGGTGCGCAAGAGCGACCTGGCGGCCCTGGGCGGCGCCGCCGCCGAGGCCGGCCCGCCTGCCTGAGCCGGTACGCCCGTACGGGCCGGGGCGCGGGAGCGGTCCCGCGCTCCCACCCCCCGGCCCGTACTCGAGCGGGCGCGGCCGGTGCTACTCGACGCTGCGCGCGAAGGTGCCCAGCCGCGAGCAGACCTCGTACGAGGCGGTCACCGGGCGCTCGTCCAGGATCTTGCGGGCCCGGTACTCGCCGAGGCTCATCGCGTACCACGGCACCCGGCCCGCCTCGGACAGGTCGTTGTTGATGCCGCGCAGCGCGCAGGAGCGCTGGGGTTCGGGCAGCCGGTCCAGGGCGGGCACCGCGTCCGCCGACAGGGACTGGAAGTACGCCAGGTCGATCTTGCCGGTCCGGTGGAAGCGGTCCGCGTTGTTCTGGGCGACCATGCCGTCGGGCGAGAGCAGCCCGAAGGCCAGGACGGCGGCCACCGCGCTGCCCGCCACCGCGCGCGGCAGCCAGCGCGCCCCGAAGGCCCCCGCGGCCATGATCAGGGCGATGACCAGGCCGAGCCACAGCTCCATCGCGGCCACCGACACCCGCAGCCGGGTCAGCCCGTACGCCTCCACGTACAGGTCCATGCGGCGCAGTGCGGAGGCGACCACGACCAGGGTGAGCACGCACAGCGTGCCGAGGACGACGCGCACCAGCCGCCGGTCGCCGGCTCCGGCGCGCGGGGCCCAGCGCAGCGCGAGCGCGATCACCGCCAGGGTGAGGAGGGTGGCCCACAGCAGCTGCCAGAAGCCCTGGCGGGCGTACTCGGAGTAGGTGAGCCCGGTGGAGCGCAGGACCTTGTCGTAGCCGCCGAACAGGACGGCCAGCTGGACGGCGTTGAAGCCGGCGAACAGCAGGTTGAGCACGATGAGCGGAAGCGCCCATTCGACGCGGGACCGGGGCTTGCCCGGAGCCGGCCGGATCCGGTCCCAGTGCGAAGGGGCCGCGGCGGTACGGGCGATGGCCAGCGCGAGGACCGTGCCGACCGCGAAGAGCGCCACGCGTACCGGCCCGTCGCCGACGGAGACCTCGGGGGTCAACCCGCTGAGCAGGTCCGCGAAGGCGGCGTCGGCGGACGCGAAGAGGGCGCCGAACAGCACCAGCAGGACGGCGGCCACGCCGACCGCCTTGGCGACGGGCACCCAGCGGGCGCGGTCGACGCCGCTGCCGCGCGAGCGCAGTCCGGTCCAGGCCCAGCGAACACCGGTCATCAGGGAGTCGGCGAGGCCCAGCGGGCTGAGCAGCACACCGACCCAGGTACGGCTGCCCTGCAGGGCCAGTGCGCCGGTGAGGACGGCGGCGAGCAGGGCGAGGGTGGTCGGCCAGCCGGCGTCGCGCAGCGCGGGCACGGCGAGCAGGGCGATGCAGCCGAGGGCCCAGGCCACGGTCCAGGGGCGGGCCCTGCGGCGGGCGGTGCGCGCGGCGGCGTACGCGGCGACGACGGCCGGCACCACGGCCAGCAGCAGGCCGAGGCCGAGGCCGTCGCCGAGGAGGAGGGCCGCGGCGAGACCCGTGGCGCCTGCCGAGACCAGCACGGCCGTGGGCACGGGCGCGGCCTCGGCGGGCTCGGCGGCCGTGGCCCAGGGGAGCGGTGCGATGGACCAGACGCCCTTGCGTGCCCGTTCCTGTCGGACCCGATAGGCCTGCCAGGCCCGCGGATCCCACCCCGGAGGCACGGTGTACGGCGCGCTGCCGGCCGCCTGGCCAGGGGCGTGGACCCCTGCTCCGCCGGCGGCGGCCGTCGGTGCGGCCGCGGCTCCCGATGCGGCTGCGGTTCCGGCTCCGGATGCGGCCGCGGTGGCTCCCGCGGCTGGAGCGGCGGCTGCGGCCCCTGTGGCCGGAGCGGCCCCTGCCCCTCCTGCGGCGGCCCCTCCGGCTCCTGCTGCAGCGGCCGCAGCCGCGTCGTCGGAGTTGCCGTCCGCCGCTGCGGGGTCGTTCTCTGACATCGGGTTCCCCTCCCTGTCAGCCGCCCGTGGAACCATGAGGCGGCGAAGCGGAAAGGGTAGGCCTGTGACGTGCGGCTTTACCGCTCCTTGGGCAGGCCTGTGGCAGGACCGTGACAATCCGGTCGGCAGCCGACACGCCGCCCCGGGCGCCCTCGAAGACCCGCCGCCGAGCGACGCCCGGGCCGCCCGTGCTAGACGGCCGGGGTCCCGGGCAGCCAGTCCGGGAGCGACTCCGTCCGGGCCAGCCAGGCAGCCGGCAGGGCGGTTTCCCCGCACGCGCCCAGCACCCCGCCGACGATCGCGCAGGTGGTGTCCACATCGCCGCCCACCTGCGCGGTGGTCCAGAACGCCCGCTCGAAGTCGTCCAGCGAGCGCGCCGCCGACCACAGCGCGAACGGCACGGTGTCGTGCGCGCTGGTGCGCCGGCCGCAGCCGAGCACCGCCGCCACGGTGGTCGCGTCCCCGTAGTCCAGCATGTCCCGAGCCCGCCGCAGCCCCGCGCCGACCGCGCTGCGCGGTACCAGGGCGATCACGTTGTCCAGCAGGTCGGCGGCGGTGGGCGGGCCCAGCGGATCCGCCGCGAACGCCGCCGCCGCGGCGACGGCCATCGCCCCGCAGACCGCCTCGCGGTGCTGGTGGGTGGTGTAGGCGGAGATCTCCGCCTGGTGCGTGGCCTGCTCCGGGTCGTCGGCGTACCAGGCGCCCAGCGGCGCGATGCGCATGGCCGCGCCGTTGCCCCAGGAGCCCTGCCCGTTGAACAGTTCGGCGGCCAGGGTGCGCCAGTCCTCACCCTCGCGGATGAGGCGGAGCATCCGGTTCACGGCGGGACCGTAGCCGCGGTCGAAGTCGTGGTGGTGGGCGAAGGAGTTGGCGAGGGCGTCCTGGTCGATGCGTCCGTGCTCGGCGAGGACCGCGACCACCGAGCAGGCCATCTCGGTGTCGTCGGTCCACTGCCAGGTCCCGGCGCCGGCGGGCAGCTCGCGGCGCTTGAGCAGCGGGTAGTTCACGGGAACGAAGTACTGGGAGCCAAGGGCGTCTCCCAGGGCCAGCCCGCGGAGGCTGGACAGGGCGCGTGCGTAGCGCCTTTCGGAAGAGGAGTCAGCGGTCATCGCGCGTCACTTTAGCCGTCCAGGTCATAAGGCTCGGGTGTGGTCCACCGCTCAAACGGGCGGTCCATCCGGTAGCGGCCGTCCGGTCCGAGCAGCAGCATGCGGTACTCGCCGTTGCCCGGATTGGACAGGGCCTCGAATTCGGCCACCGACCAGTGGAACCAGCGCATGCAGAACAGCCGCATGGTCAGTCCGTGCGTCACGAGCAGCACGTTCGGCGGGTGGTCCGGCGCCTCGAAGCTGCGGTGGAGGCTCTCCAGGAAGGAGCCCACCCGGTCGTAGACGTCGGCGCCCGACTCGCCTTGGGCGAAGCGGTAGAAGAAGTGGCCGTAGGCGTCGCGGTACGCCTTCTGCAGGCGCACGTCGTCGCGGTCCTGCCAGTTCCCCCAGTCCTGCTCGCGCAGCCTGGGCTCCTCGCGCACCCGGACGCGCGCGGGGTCGAGCCGCAGTTCCCGGAAGGTCTGCAGGGTCCGGCGGTAGGGGGAGACGTAAGCGCTGATGTGCTCCTCGCCGAAGAGCTCGCGCAGCCGTTCGCCGGCCTGCGCGGCCTGCTCGCGGCCGCGCCGGGTCAGCCGCAGGGCGTGGTCCGGCTCCCGCTCGTACACCGTGTCGTCGACATTGCCCTCCGATTCCCCGTGCCGGACAAGGACGATGCGCCGTGGTCGTACCATCCCACGACCCTATGCGGCCATCGGCACGCCCTGCATCCGGGCGCGCCGATCAGCCTGCCGCTCTTCGTACGGTCATACCGTCCAGGCCGATTCGAGGTCGACGACGTCACCGGTGAGGGCCTCGACGTCGGCCTCGGTCTGCGCGCGCAGGCCGAGGCGCTCGACCCGCTCCTGGCGGTACTTGCCGTGCTCGGCGGCCGCGTGCCACATGGACAGCACCAGGAACTCCCGGCCGGGGGCCTCCCCGAAGAGCCCGCGGATCATGCCGGGCGACCCGGCCATGGCCGGGTTCCACACCTTCTCCTGCATGAGGGCGAAGTGGTCCACGCGGCCCTCCCGCACGCGGGTGTGGGCCACGCGGACGACGTCGGCATCGGTGAAGCGCGGCTCGAAGCCGGTCTTCACGTCGAAGCGGTGGTCGAAGAGGGTGACCCGGGCGTTCGTGTACGTGCCGGTCTGTGCGGCAGCCAGCCGGTCGTACGAGCGCGCCATGAACGAGTCGTAGAAGGAACGGCTCTCCCAGAACGCGAAAACATGCGCGACCCCCTGCCTCCCCCTGCTCCAGCCGCCGCCCTGCCCCCGGAATCCCGGCTCGCCAGGCAGCCCCGCCCATTTGCGCTGCCCGCGCTCGAACCCGCGTCGGTCCGTCACCGTGCAGCGAATCCACTTGACCAGCACGGCGTCATGGTACGGGCCCGGCGCGGCCGCGGTCAGTCCCCGGCGCGGTTGATGCGTGCCAGGTCCTCCGCGTCCCGCCCGGACAGTCGAAGTCCGAACTCCCGGTCGAGTACGGCGAGGAGCTCACCGGGGGCGACGGGCTCGGTCTCGGTGCGCCCGTCGGGATACAGCCGGGTGAGCTCGCTGCCGACGAGCGCCGTGCGGACGGTGTCGCCCGGCTGCTGCACGATGACCTGCCCGATGAAGGCGGAGCGGGGGTGGGAGGAGCTGTAGTGGTTGAGCAGGACGTAGTCGACGGGGTGGTAGCGCTGCGGGGAGAAGGCGTACAGGTCCCGCCAGGTCCCGCCGCGCAGCATGGACAGCGTGAGGATGCCGTCCTCCTCCTCGCGCACGGCGTACGTCCACTCCCCCTGCACCCGTTCGGTTCCCGGGCGCGTGAGCGGGACCGGCTCGCGCGGGCCCTGGTGGCCGAACCCCGCGTCGCACAGCCAGGGTTCACCCTCCACGGTGGCGACGAGGACGGCGTGCGTCACCGGCAGGAGCGTGTCGCCCCGGGTGCGGTTGCGGGCGCCGCGCCCGGAGACCTCGAAGCCGATCCGCTCCAGGGCGGCGGCCAGCAGCGAGTTCTGCTCGTAGCAGTAGCCGCCGCGGCGGCCGTGCACGAGTTTGTCCTCGATGGCCTTGACGTCCAGCCCGACGGGGCGGCCGAACAGCACGTCCAGACTCTCGAAGGCGATCGCACCGGTATGGGCCCGGTGCACTGCGTACAACGTCGCGAGGTCCGGCCGGAGTTCCCCGTCGTCCCCGACGGGCCCGTCGTAGCCGATCCGCTCCAGATACGCGTCGAGATCCAGCTCGTCACCGCTCCACATGACTCCCCCGCTCACCTTGTCCCAGGCCAAAACCGCAAGGCGCCGAGCGCGCCCCGCTCCGCACAATGATCGGCATGACGGCCCTGCACACCAACCCGTGGCGGCCCTGGACTGCGTACCCGAGCGCCTGGTGGTCTCGGTGGGCTTCGATCACGCGCCCGGCGCGCCGGATACCCCACTGACGCCGAAGGGGACCGACCACCGGTCGGTCCCCTTCGTCACCGTCTCGCCTACTGACCCGGCTCGCCTACGCGGCTGCCCGGCCGGCGGCGATCAGCTGCAGCCGCTGGTCGAGCCGCAGCCCTCGCAGATGTAGCAGGAGCCGGCGCGCTGCATCTTCGTACCGCAGGAGAAGCACAGCGGGGCGTCCGCGGAGACGCCGAGCTGCATCTCGACGAGCTCGGCACTGGAGTGCGCCGTCTTCGGGGCTGGGACCGGCACGGCCTGCGCCTTCGGGGCCGCGGGGACGGCCGCCAGCGGGGCGGACTGGGCCAGGGACTCCGTGTCGACCTCGTCCTCGAGGGGCTCGTAGGAGCCGGTGTCGAGGTGGCGCTGGCGCTCCTCGGCGGTGTGGATGCCGAGCGCCGAGCGGGTCTCGAAGGGCAGGAAGTCCAGGGCCAGGCGGCGGAAGATGTAGTCGACGATCGACTGCGCCATCCGCACGTCCGGGTCGTCGGTCATGCCGGCCGGCTCGAAGCGCATGTTGGTGAACTTCGAGACGTACGTCTCCAGCGGCACGCCGTACTGGAGGCCGACCGAGACGGCGATGGAGAAGGCGTCCATCATGCCCGCGAGGGTGGAGCCCTGCTTGGACATCTTCAGGAAGACCTCGCCGAGACCGTCGTCCGGGTAGGAGTTGGCGGTCATGTAGCCCTCGGCGCCGCCCACCGTGAAGGAGGTGGTGATGCCCGGGCGGCCCTTGGGGAGGCGCTTGCGGACGGGGCGGTACTCGATGACCTTCTCGACCGCCGCGCGGATGGTGTCCTCGGCCTTCTCGGTGACCTCGGCCTTCTCCTCCTCCTTCTTCTTGGCGGAGAGGGGCTGGCCGACCTTGCAGTTGTCGCGGTAGATCGCGAGCGCCTTGACGCCCATCTTCCACGCCTCGAAGTAGATCTCCTCGATCTCCTCGACGGTCGCCGACTCCGGCATGTTGACCGTCTTCGAGATCGCGCCGGAGATCCACGGCTGGATCGCGGCCATCATGCGGACGTGGCCCATCGGGGAGATGGAGCGCTCGCCCATGGCGCAGTCGAAGACCTCGTAGTGCTCGGTCTTCAGGGCGGGGGCGTCGATCACGTTGCCGTGCTCGGCGATGTGGGCGACGATCCCCTCGATCTGCTCCTCCTGGTAGCCCAGGCGGCGCAGGGCCTGCGGGACGGTGCCGTTGACGATCTGCATCGAGCCGCCGCCGACGAGCTTCTTGAACTTGACCAGCGCCAGGTCCGGCTCGACACCGGTGGTGTCGCAGGACATCGCGAGACCGATGGTGCCGGTCGGCGCGAGGACGGAGGCCTGGGAGTTGCGGAAGCCGTTCTTCTCGCCGAGGCGCTGGACGTCCTGCCAGGCCTCGGTCGCCGCGGCCCAGATCGCGTTGTCCAGGTCTTCGGTGCGCGGAGCCGCCGCGTTGGCGTCGGCGTGCTGCTTCATGACGCGCTTGTGGGCGTCGGCGTTGCGGGCGTAGCCGTCGTACGGGCCGACGATGGCGGCCAGCTCGGCGGAGCGCTTGTACGCGGTGCCGGTCATCAGCGAGGTGATGGAGGCGGCGAGGGTGCGGCCGCCGTCGGAGTCGTACGCGTGGCCGGTCGCCATCAGCAGGGCGCCGAGGTTGGCGTAGCCGATGCCGAGCTGGCGGTAGGCGCGGGTGTTCTCGCCGATCTTCTGCGTCGGGAAGTCCGCGAAGCAGATGGAGATGTCCATGGCGGTGATGACGAGCTCGACGACCTTGGCGAAGCGCACCGCGTCGAAGGACTGCTCGCCCTTGCCGTCGTCGTTCAGGAACTTCATCAGGTTCAGCGAGGCGAGGTTGCAGGACGTGTTGTCCAGGTGCATGTACTCGCTGCACGGGTTCGACGCGGTGATGCGGCCGGACTCGGGGCAGGTGTGCCAGTGGTTGATCACACCGTCGTACTGGATGCCCGGGTCGGCGCAGGCCCACGCGGCCTCGGCCATCTTGCGGAAGAGCGCCTTGGCGTCGACCTGCTCGATGACCTCGCCGGTCATGCGGGCGCGCAGGCCGAAGCTGGTGCCGTTCTCGACGGCCGTCATGAACTCGTCGTTCACGCGGACGGAGTTGTTGGCGTTCTGGTACTGGACGGACGTGATGTCGTCGCCGCCCAGGTCCATGTCGAAGCCCGCGTCGCGCAGGGCGCGGATCTTCTCCTCCTCCTTCACCTTGGTCTCGATGAAGTCCTCGACGTCCGGGTGGTCGACGTCCAGCACGACCATCTTGGCCGCGCGGCGGGTGGCGCCGCCCGACTTGATCGTTCCGGCGGAGGCGTCGGCGCCGCGCATGAAGGAGACGGGACCGGACGCGTTGCCGCCGGAGGAGAGGAGCTCCTTGGAGGAGCGGATGCGGGAGAGGTTCAGGCCGGCGCCGGAGCCGCCCTTGAAGATCATGCCCTCTTCCTTGTACCAGTCGAGGATCGACTCCATGGAGTCGTCGACGGACAGGATGAAGCAGGCGGAGACCTGCTGCGGCTGGGGCGTGCCGACGTTGAACCACACCGGCGAGTTGAAGCTGAAGATCTGGTGGAGGAGGGCGTACGTCAGCTCGTGCTCGAAGATCTCCGCGTCGGCGGGGGACGCGAAGTAGCCGTAGTCCTCGCCGGCCTTCGTGTACGTCTTCACGATGCGGTCGATGAGCTGCTTCAGACCGGTCTCGCGCTGCGGGGTGCCGACGGCGCCGCGGAAGTACTTGCTGGTGACGATGTTGACCGCGTTCACCGACCAGAAGTCGGGGAACTCGACGCCGCGCTGCTCGAAGTTGACCGAGCCGTCGCGCCAGTTCGTCATGACGACGTCACGGAGCTCCCAGCTCACCTCGTCGTACGGGTGCACGCCCGGGGTGGTGTGGATGCGCTCGATCCGCAGGCCGCCCTTGGCGGCCTTGGTCCCCTTGGTGCGGGAACCACGTGCCGAGCTGCTCGCCGTCTCTGTCATGCCGCCTGCCTCCCATATGCGGGCAAAAACGCCCTAAAGTGCCAGCGTTATTCCTGGTCCGCGGCACAGTGCTGTGTCTTGTTACGTTTCTTCGCCTGGCCGAACGGACGGGCCGCGACGGGATGCGCGGCCGCCCGGTCAGTCGGCGGCGGAGGCGGGCACGGGGACCGAACCGGTCCCTCCGGGCCCGCACTCTTCGGGCTGAGGCCGCGGCACGCGCAGTTCGGCGATGGCGGTCTCGAAGTCTTCAAGGGTGTCGAACGCTTTGTACACGGACGCGAACCGCAGGTACGCGACCAGGTCCAGCTCCTGCAACGGGCCGAGTATGGCCAGACCCACGTCGTGGGTGGTCAGCTCGGCGCTACCGGTGGCGCGCACCGCCTCCTCGACCCGCTGGCCGAGCTTGGCGAGGGCGTCCTCGGTGACCGGCCGCCCCTGGCACGCCTTGCGCACGCCGGAGATGACCTTGGTACGGCTGAAGGGTTCGGTCACCCCGCTGCGCTTGATCACCATCAGCGAGGCCGTCTCCACCGTCGTGAAGCGACGGGAGCAGTCGGGGCACTGGCGGCGTCTGCGGATCGACGTGCCGTCGTCCGTGGTGCGACTGTCGACGACGCGGCTGTCGGGGTGCCTGCAGAAGGGGCAGTGCATGGTTCCCTCACCCTCCCTCTGGGCACGACTGAATCACCCCGCCAAGCACCGGAACGACGGAGACGGGCTCTGCCGGGGGCCTGTGGAGCAGCCACAAGCATATGCGATCCCGGAGACCTCGCGAGACCCCGGACCACTAGTTCTGGGTGGCCGCGCTCATCCAACCACTAGATCTTGGGTTGTGGTGGATTTGCATCGCTCCGCGTGTCGCCGCGTCCGGTCACCGGACGCGGGGGCCTGCGGTGCCACACTGGGGGCAGGACCGGAAGGCGTCGGCCCGACCGATCCGACCGGGAAGGGTACCGTAAGCGGCGGACGGGCCACCGAACCCGCGTTCGGCCCGCGGATCGTCCATACACCTCTTGATGTGACAACGGCGACCGATCTGCGATTTTTCACTCGAACGTGTGTTTGGCGCAACCTTTCGAAAGCAACTACCGTTGTCCAGCTAGGGAGAACATTTCGAGAGGGGCCGACGTGACCACCACCGCAGACAGTGCCGCCATCACTGCCCAGAACCGCTCCCAGAGCCGACTCGAGCCGGTGCATGCCATGAACGACGCCGCAAGCCCGAACCCGGAGACGGAGGCCCTGCGCCCCGCTCGCTCGCTGCCAGGACGACCTCCAGGCATCCGCGCCGACAGCTCCGGGCTCACCGACCGGCAGCGGCGGGTCATCGAGGTCATCCGGGACTCCGTGCAGCGTCGCGGCTACCCGCCGTCGATGCGCGAGATCGGCCAGGCGGTCGGGCTGTCCAGCACCTCGTCCGTCGCCCACCAGCTGATGGCCCTCGAGCGCAAGGGCTTCCTGCGCCGCGACCCGCACCGGCCCCGGGCGTACGAGGTCCGCGGCTCGGACCAGCCCAGCTCGCAGCCCACCGACACCACCGGCAAGCCGGCCGCCTCGTACGTTCCCCTCGTCGGCCGGATCGCGGCCGGCGGCCCCATCCTCGCGGAGGAGTCCGTGGAGGACGTCTTCCCGCTCCCCCGGCAGCTCGTCGGTGACGGAGAGCTCTTCGTCCTCAAGGTCGTCGGCGACTCCATGATCGAGGCCGCGATCTGCGACGGCGACTGGGTCACGGTCCGCCGCCAGCCCGTCGCCGAGAACGGTGACATCGTCGCCGCCATGCTCGACGGCGAGGCCACGGTCAAGCGCTTCAAGCGCGAGGACGGCCACGTCTGGCTCCTGCCGCACAACTCGGCCTACCAGCCGATCCCCGGCGACGAAGCGACCATCCTCGGGAAGGTCGTCGCCGTACTGCGCCGGGTCTGATCCCGCGCCCCCCATCCAGCTCCGGGACCCACTGCGCCGGTCCCGGAGCTGTCGTGCATCCGGCCTCCGGCTATTTGCCGTCGGCCTTCGCGGCCGCGTCGATGGCCGCCAGCGAGCGGCGCACCTGATTGCGGTCCACCGTGTACCAGAAGTCCGGCAGCGTGGCCTTCAGGAAGCTGCCGTACCGGGCCGTGGCCAGCCGGGGATCCAGAACCGCCACGACACCGCGGTCACCGGCCGCCCGTACGAGGCGCCCCGCGCCCTGGGCCATCAGCAGGGCCGCATGCGTCGCGGCGACGGCCATGAAGCCGTTCCCTCCGTGCTCCTCGACCGACTTCTGCCGGGCGCTCATCAGCGGGTCGTCGGGGCGCGGGAACGGGATCCGGTCCATGACGACCAGCTGACAGCTGGGGCCGGGCACGTCCACGCCCTGCCACAGGGACAGCGTGCCGAACAGGCAGGTCTTCGGGTCCGCCGCGAAGTTCTTGATCAGCTCGCCCAGCGTCTCCTCCCCCTGCAGCAGGATCGGGAAGTCGAGCCGGGTGCGGAGCTCCTCGGCGGCCGCCTTGGCCCCGCGCATCGAGGAGAACAGGCCGAGGGTGCGACCACCGGCCGCCTCCATCAGCTCGGCGAGCTCGTCCATCATGTCGCCGCGGGTGCCCTCGCGGCCCGGGGTGGCCAGGTGCTTGGCCACGTAGAGGATCCCCTGCTTGGGGTAGTCGAACGGGGAGCCCACGTCCAGGCCGCGCCAGACCGGTGCGTCGTCCGCCTCCACGCCCTCGGGCGAGAGGCCCAGCGAGGCCGCGACCCCGTTGAAGTCCCCGCCGAGCTTGAGCGTCGCCGACGTCAGGACCACCGCGCGGTCCTCGAACAGCTTCTCGCGCAGGAGGCCGGACACCGACAGCGGGGCGACCCGGAGGGTGGCGCCGAAACGGTCGTGGCGCTCGTACCAGACCACGTCGTACTCGGAGCCGAGGGTGATCCGCTCCGCCACGGCATGGATGTTCTCCACGGCGGCCAGCGCCTGCTTGCGGACCGCGTCCTCGTCGTGGACGGACTTGTCCCTGGTCGCCCCGATCGCCGAGATCACGTTGCGCGCGGCGTCCCGCAGGGTCATCAGCGCGTACCGGAGGTCGTCCGGGATCTCCTCCAGCCGGCCGGGCAGGGCCAGCTCCATGACCCGCTCGAAGGACTCGGCGGCGGTCTGCAGGGCGTCGGCCGTCTTCTCGTCGACGAGCTTCGCGGCCCGCTTCACGCCGCGGTTGACCTGGCCGGGCGTGAGCTCACCGGTGGCGACGCCGGTCACGCGGGAGACCAGCTCGTGGGCCTCGTCCACGATCAGCACCTCGTGCTGCGGCAGTACCGGAGCGCCCTCGATCGCGTCGATGGCGAGGAGCGCGTGGTTGGTGACCACGACGTCGGCGAGCTTGGCCCGCTCGCGGGCGGCCTCGGCGAAGCACTCCGCACCGTAAGCGCACTTCGTCGCGCCCAGGCATTCACGGGAGGAGACCGAGACCTGTCCCCAGGCCTTGTCGGAGACGCCGGGCGTGAGGTCGTCCCGGTCGCCGGTCTCCGTCTCGTCGGCCCAGTCGCGCAGCCGCAGCAGGTCCTTGCCCAGCTTGCTGGTCGGGGCGGCGGCCTCGAACTGGTCGAAGAGGCCCTCCTCCTCGTCCTGGGGGGCGCCCTCGTGCAGCCGGTGCAGGCACAGGTAGTTCGAACGGCCCTTGAGCATGGCGAACTGCGGGCGGCGGCGGAGCTGCGGATGCAGCGCCTCCACCGTCCGGGGCAGATCGCGCTCGACGAGCTGGCGCTGGAGGGCCAGGGTCGCGGTGGCCACGACCACGCGCTCGCCGTGCGCGAGGGCCGGCACCAGGTATCCGAGGGACTTGCCGGTGCCGGTGCCGGCCTGGATCAGCCGGTGGGTGTTGTCGTCGATCGCTTCGGCGACGGCTTCGGCCATGGCGACCTGGCCGGGGCGCTCCGTGCCGCCGACGGCGGAGACGGCGGCGTGCAGCAGGTCGGTGAGGGAGGGCTTCGTCATAGCACCTACAACCCTACGGGGCGCCACCGACAGTGACGGCCACCACGGAGATTCATGGGCGATACAAGGGGTTGGGTGCGGTGCCGTGCCGGACCGCCTGCGGGCGCTCGGGCCGGTCGCGGTAGCCGTCCGCGTACAGACGGTTCCGGTTCAGGCAGAGCCGGTCGATGCGCGGGGCGAGCAGGTCGAAGAGCGCGTAGCGCGGGCCGAGCTCGGGGAAACGTTCCCGGTGGCTCATGATCTCCGCCCGTACGAGGGACCAGAACGCGTGCTCCGGGACGCCGAGGCCGTCCTCGCAGAGGGCGGCGAGATAGCGCAGGACCCCGACGAACAGACCGGCGTGGAGGTGCTGGGGCAGGGAGTCCGCGGGCTTGTCGCGCAGCACGGCTCGGACCTCGGCCGGCACGGTGGCGAGCTCGGGCAGCGGCTCGCGGCTGATGTTGACGTCGTCGACGAAGTCCTTGAGGGCGATCCGGACCGGCACGTCCCGCTCGTCGAAGATCACGGCGGTGTTCTCGCCGTGCGGGGAGAAGACGGTTCCGTAGCGGTGGAGGAAGTGCAGGAGCGGCGGCAGGAGCGCGCCGAGGAGCCGTTGCAGCCAGGCGGTGGGGGTGAGACCGGAGCGGGCGACGAGCTCGGCGGTGAAGGACCGGCCGCGGGGGTCGACATGGAGGAGGGAGGCGAGCGTGCGGGCCCGTTCGCCGGGGGCGAGGTGGCTGGTCAGGGGCTCGCGCCAGATCGCCCCGAGAAGCTCGCGGTACTGGTACGGGGCCTCGGGCAGGGCGTCGTACACGGGGTGGCGGACGGTGACCGAGGCGACCTCGCCGAGCAGGACGACCCGGCATTCGTCGCGCAGGAAAGGGTCGGCGTCGCGGAGGGCCCGGAGCCAGGCGGTGACGGCGGGGGCGGCGAGGCAGAGGTCGGGGGGCAGACCGCGCCAGACCATGGTGTTGAGGACGGTGAGCGGCAGCTTGACGCTCAGCCGGTCGGGCCGGGTGAGGTTGAGGAAGGTCCGCACGGACTGCTGCGGGAGGCGTATGTCGGGGTCGGCGGGGAGCGGGACCAGGGCGCCGGAGGCGAGGGCCGGGGCGAAGAGGGGGAGGACGATCTCGTCCCACTGCCAGGGGTGGACGGGCAGGAGGAGGTACGCGCGGGGGTCGAGGCCGCGTTCGCGCAGGGTGCGGTCGAAGGCGGCCCGGGTGACGGGGTCGAGCTCCGCGGCGTAGAGGCGTGCGGGGTCCTCCAGGCCGGCCGTACCGCGGTAGGCGGCCAGGGAGGTGTGGGCGGCGAGCCAGGGCAGCCGCTGGCGGGTGCGGGCCTCGGGTGCCCAGGCGGCGGTGTCGGCGGCGGACAGTCCGGTGCGGCCCTTGTTGAGGACGAGCCAGGGGTGGCCGGTCTGGTGGCCTTCGAGCTCGGCGTGGTCGAGATCGGCGAGGACGTCGGCGGTGAGCGCGGTGTGGGCGATGCGGGCGTCGGCGGAGAGGGTGGCGCTGAGCTCGCGGACCAGGTGGCCGAGGGTGGCGCCGTCGAGGCCGAGGAGCCCGCGGGCGCGGACGAGGAAGGCGAACGGGTCGGTGAAGGCGGTCGGGGGGTCGGTGGAGGGTGCGGGCGGGGTGAGGGTGAGGGTGTCGGGGGCGACCTGCCAGCTGTCGTACGCGCGGCGGCGGGCGCGGAAGCCGAGGCTGCTGCCGTCGTCGAGGGTGAGCTGCCAGGCGTCGCCGGCGGCGGCGGGGGCCGGGACGGGGCTGAGGATCTCCTCGTAGGCGAACTCGCCCAGCATCTTGGCGAGCAGGCGGCGCGAGACGGATTCCCAGGTGGCGGCCGTGAGTTCGGGCGGGGAGCAGGGATGGTGGGGGAAGGGCGCGGCGGCGTCGGGGAAGTGCGGGTCCGGCGAGTCGGGGGCGGCGGAGAAATTCTGCACGGTACTCCTCGGGAACCGGGAACTTTGCTGCGCGGCGCAGAGTTTTCGATGTGAGGCCGCCGTCGGAAGGGGGCGTCAGAGGAGGTTGCGGAGCGCTCGTTCCCGGACCATCAGGGCGGCGCGCTTCGCGGGGAGCTCGATTTCTCCGGCACAGCGGAAGCCGGAGTTGAGGAAGGCCGAGAGGGAAGGGGTGTTGCGGATGTCCGGTTCGGCGATGACGCGGGTGCAGCGCGGGCGGTTGTCGAACACGAGGTCGGCGACGGCACGGAGCAGGGTGGTGCCCAGGCCGCGGCCGCGGTTCGCGCCGTCTCCGATGAGCAGGTGGATACCGGTGTCGTGGGGGCGCGCCGCGTAGTGGCGGGCGATCGGGTCGAGGTCGGCCCGGTAGATCTCCCAGTAGCTCATGGGGATGCCGTCGAGGAGGCCGAGGCAGGGGATGCTGCTGCCGTCGCCGTCGAGCTGGGCCCGCAGGTGGGCCGCAGTGGTGGAGGCGGGGCCGGCGAGCTCCCAGTAGGCGTCCACGGCGGGGTCGTTCATCCAGCCGGTGAGGAGTTCCAGGTCGCGAACGAGGCGGACGGGTTCGAGGCGGAAGGCGCCGACCGGGGTGGCGGTGGCGCTCCATGCGGCCGGGGAGTCGAGCAGGTCGGCTTCCGCGAGCAGGGGCAGCAGCTGGGCGGTCAGGCGCAGTTCGGCGGTGAGGTGCAGGGCGGCGGTGTCGTTCGTGGTGGGGCCGATCGGGGCAGCGGGGGTGTCGGTGGAGGGCATCGGCGCTCAATCGTGGAGGGGGTTGGCGATGGTGACGTAGACGGACTGGGAGTCGACGGGGCCGACGAGTTCGTCGAGGCCGCCCAGGCGGGTGAGCAGGTTCGCCTTGCAGCGCAGGGTGGGTGAGTCGAGCAGCCGTGCGGGCACGGGTCCGAGGGCGCAGGCCTTGCCGAGGAAGCGGCGGAAGGCGGCGAGCAGGACGCGTTCGTCGGCGAGCCGTTGCGATCCGAAGGCCCCGATGAGGCCGAGCACGTTGTTGATGCCGAGGTAGTAGGTGAAGCGTTCGTCGGTGACGGCGTCGGAGACGAAGGTGTCGCTGGCGTCGCCGATGCCGGGGAGCCGGTGCTGCAGTTCCGTGCGGCGGGAGGCGCGGAAGTAGTAGCCCTGGTTGTCGCGGTAGCGGCCGCCGACGGGCCAGCCGGCCCGGTCGAGGATGACCAGGGTGTTCTGCTGGTGGGCTTCGAGGGCGATCCCGGCAAGGGCGTCGAAGGCGAGGACGGGCTGGATGACGTGGTCGAGGTAGCGCAGGAACCACTCGGCGGCGACGGCGGAGGTCGGCCGTCCGGTGGTGGCGGCGAGCCGGGAGACGGTTTCGGCGAGCCGTGAGCGCAGGGTGGCGCGGCCCGGCCAGGGGCGGGGCGCGGTGAGTGCGGCGATGCAGACGGCGTCGTCGTGGGAGCGGAAGGGGTTGTGGCGCAGTACGGCGTCGAGTCCGGGGACCGGGGTGCCGTCCGGGGCGTCGACGGCGACCCAGGCGGGGTCGCGCACGATGTCGAAGCCGGGGTGGGCCGCCTGCCACTGTTCCGCGAGGCCGGTGCGGAGCAGCCGGTGCACCTCGACGCCGCGGTGGAGCTCCTTGCGGAGGTTCTCACGGCGGGAGTTGGTGATGCGCAGGCCCAGGGAGAGCTTGAGCATCGCCGGGGCACCGGGGCGCAGGACGGTGCGCACGGAGGAGGTGGGGTACCAGGGTTCGCCGTACGGGCCGAGGTCGTGGAGGAGTCCGGCGTCGCGGAGGGCGGTGACGGCGGGGCGTTGGAGCAGGTCGCGGGCCTGCCAGGGGTGCAGGGGAAGGGGGGTTGAGCCCTCGGGCAGCGGGAGTCCGGGGGCGAGCCGGCCGAGGAGCTGGGCGGCGGAGACCGGGCGGCCGCGTTCGGTCCAGGCGGAGTCGGTGGCGAGGGCGGCGGGTGCGACGGCGAGCCAGTGCAGGGGGAAGGAGCCGTGGAGTTCGGGTGAGTAGCGGCGTACTTCGGCTTCGGAGAGTCCTTCGCGGCTCTTCGGGTCCGGCTGGAGGGGGTGGCCGAGGAGGAGGGACTGTTCGGCGGTGAGGAAGAGTTCGCCGGCGACGGGTTCGGGCGGGGTGGGCCGTTCGCGCCGGTCGGCGATGAACTCGGCGGTGCGGCGGACCGAGTCGGCGACCCGGGCGACGAGGTCGGTGCCGCCGCGGCCGCCTGCGTTGCCCTCGCGGGCGAGGAGGGAGGCGAGCGTGACGGCGTCCAGGGCCGGGGCGGTGGCGGGTGCGCCTTCGAGCCGGGCCGGGGCGAAGCGGTGCCAGCCGGTCGGGGACCAGTAGCGGACGGCGACGAGCAGGGCGGTGCCGGATGCGGGAAGGGGGATGCGCAGCAGGGTTCCGGCGGGGCCGTCGGGGCGGCCGAGGCCGCTCTCGCGGACCCAGCACCGCAGGAGGTTCTCCACGGCGGCGGCCTCGGCGGCGACGGCCGGATCGCTGTGGTCCAACAGGTCGGGCAGCAGGGCCGGTTCGGGTCCGGACAGGCCGGTGGCGCCGATACGGGGGCGGAGCGTGCCGTGGTTCTGCCGGGGGACCATGGCTCCGGTGGCGGTGGCCGGCGGCGCCTGGGGGACCGCCGGGTCCCCGCCCGGGCCGCCGGCCCCGTCCGGGCCGGCCGGGCGGGCTCCTGCCGGCCCCTGCGGCAGGGCCCCGGCCCCGGGCGCCTGCGGGGCCGCGGCGCCGCCCTGCCCGGCCGCTCCCGCGGCGGTGTCGGCTGCGCCACCCGCGCCGGCGCCGCCTTGCGCCGGGCCGCCGGCCGCTCCCGGGCTGCCGGGCACGGCGGTGGCTGCCGCTCCTGCGGTGCCGGGCACGGCGGTGCCTGCCACTCCCGCGCTGCCGGGCACAGCAGTGGCTGCCGCTCCCGTGCTGCCGGGCATGGCGGTGGCTGGTACTCCCGCGGTAGCGGGCATGGCGGTGTCGACCGCTCCCGGAATGCCGGAGGTGGCGGTGGCTACCGCCCCTGCGCTGCCGGGCACGGCGGTAGCTACCGCCCCTGCGCTGCCGGGCACGGCGGTGGCTGGTACTCCCGCGGTAGCGGGCATGGCGGTGTCGACCGCTCCCGGAATGCCGGAGGTGGCGGTGGCTACCGCCCCTGCGCTGCCGGGCACGGCGGTAGCTACCGCTCCCGCGCTGCCGGGCACGGCGGTGGCTGGTACTCCCGCGGTAGCGGGCATGGCGGTGTCGACCGCTCCCGGAATGCCGGAGGTGGCGGTGGCTACCGCCCCTGCGCTGCCGGGCACGGCGGTAGCTGCCGCTCCCGCGCTGCCGGGCATGGCGGTGGCTGGTACTCCCGCAGTGGCGGGGGTGGCGGTGCCGGCCGCTCCCGCGCCGCCGGAGGTGGCGGTGGCTGTCGCTCCCGCGGTGGCGGGCATGGCGGTGGCTGCCGCCCCCGCGCTGCCGGGGGTGGCGGTGCCTGGTACTCCCGCGGTGCGGGGGGTGGCGGTGCCGGCCGCTCCCGCGCCGCCGGAGGTGGCGGTGGCTGTCGCTCCCGTGCTGCCGGGGATGGCGGTCGGTGCGGGGGCAGCCGGCCGGTCCGGACGCGGCGCCAGGTCGGCCGCCTGGGTGCGGTGGGGCGGCGTGCCGGCCCCGGTCCGGGGGGCGCCGTCGCCCGGAGCCCGCCCGCGGGACGCGGTGTCGGGCCGGATGAGGCTGCCTTCAGCCGGCTCCCGGTCCGTTCCCGGCTCCCCCGCGCCGGAGAGCCGCCCTTCGGCTCCGACGGTCCCCCGGGGCTGGCTGGGAGCCGGGGTGCCGGCCCCGGCCGCGGTGAAGTGGCCGGTAGCCGGCTCCCGGTCCGTTCCCGGCTGCCCTGCGTCGGAGAGCCGCCCTTCAGCTCCGGCGGTCCCCCAGGGCTGCACGGGAGCCGGGGTGCCGGACCCGGCCGCGGGGAGGTGGCCGCTGACCGGACGCTGCGGTCCGGGCGCTGCCGCCTGCCCTGCCGCCGGGGGCTGCGGGAGCGCGGCCGATGGGCCTGCCGGCGGACGTCCCGCCCCCGGCGGCTGGGTGGCGGCCGCAGTGTCGGGGGCTGCTGCGGGCCCTGGCTCCAGGGGCCGGGGGTGCGCAGGCGTTTCGGGGGCTGCCGCACCGCCTGCTGCCGGGGGTTGGGTGGCGGCCGCGGTTGCGGGCGCTGCCGCCGGGGATCGGGAGAGACCGGGCTGCGGGGTGGCGTCGGGCATGGGGGTCCTTGTCAGGGGCAGGGGGATGTGGCGGCGGGGATGGCGTCGGCGAGGCGGTCGAGGACGGCCGCGGCCTGTTCGTCGGTGAGGGTGAGCGGCGGGAGGAGTCGCACGACGCTGGCGTGGCGGCCGCCGAGTTCGACGATCAGGCCGCGCCGCAGGCACTCACGGCGGACGGCCGCGGCCAGTTCGGGGGCGGCGGCCCTGGTCTCGGGGTCGGCGAGTTCGACGCCGAGCATCAGGCCGCGGCCCCGGACCTCCCCGATGCAGGGGTGCTCGGCGGCCAGGGCGCGCAGCTGCGCGAGCATCCGCTCGCCCAGCTCGGCGGCGCGCTCGGCGAGACGGTTCTGCCGTACGTAGGCCAGCGTGGCGGTCCCGGCTGCCATGGCGAGCTGGTTGCCCCGGAAGGTGCCGGCGTGGGCCCCGGGGCCCCATACGTCGAGCTCGGACCGGTACACGATCACCGCGAGGGGGAGGCTGCCGCCGATCGCCTTGGACAGGACCATCACGTCCGGGACCACCCCGGCGTGGTCGACGCCCCAGAAGGCGCCGGTACGGCCGACGCCCGTCTGCACCTCGTCGGCGATCAGCGGGATCCCGCGGGCCTCGGTGATCTCCCGCATCCGGCGCAGCCAGGCGTCGGGGGCGGGCAGGACCCCGCCCTCGCCCTGCACCGGTTCGACGATCATCGCGGCGGGCGCCGGCACTCCGCCCTTGGGGTCGTCCAGCAGGCTCTCGGTCCACCGGGCCCCGAGCCGGGCCCCCTCGGCGCCGCCGATGCCGAACGGGCAGCGGAAGTCCTGCGGGTACGGCAGCCGGGTCACGCGGACCTCCGGGGCCCCGCCCGAGGCCCCGAGGGCTCCGGCGGTCATGCCGTGGTAAGCGCCGGTGAAGGCGAGCAGCCCGGAGCGCCCGGTCGCGGTGCGCACGAGGGTGAGGGCGGCCTCGACGGCGTCGGTTCCGGCGGGCCCGCAGAACTGGATGCGGGCGTCGGCGGCGAGCCCCGCGGGCAGGGTGGCGAACAGCTCGGTGGTGAAGGCGTCCTTCACGGGGGTGGCGAGGTCGAGGACGTGCAGCGGGGCCCCGGAGTCCAGCACGCCGCGGATGGCTTCGAGCACCACGGGATGGTTGTGGCCGAGGGCCAGCGTGCCGGCGCCGGAGAGGCAGTCGAGGTAGCGCCGCCCGTCGGCGCCCTCGATGGTCAGGCCGCGGGCCCGTACCGGGACGATGGGCAGGGAGCGCGCGTAGGTGCGGGCGGCGGATTCCCGCAGGGCCTGCCGGCGCAGGATGCCCTCCGCCGTACCGGGGCCGCCCGGGGCCCTGTTCGGCTGCGGCGGGACCTGCGCCGAGGCCGCGTCCTGCTCGGTCAGCGCCACGCGTGTCGACCTCCCGCACGGATTGCTCCACCGGTTCCGCCGGCTGCCCCGGCTCCGCCGGATTGCGCCTCGGACATCACACCGTCCCCCCATCCCCCGTACGTACCAACGACGATGACGGCGGCGGAACACGGGCAGAGCCAAGATCCTTGTCCGCCGGAGCGGTACGGCGGCCGGCGGGACGGAACCGCGGACCCCGGCTGTGTCGTCCCCAACGGCAGCGGCATAGTGGGGTGCTGCACTCAGCGGCCGGCATTTCACGGCGGTCGCATCCCACGCCCGGAACCACCAGGGGGATTCACGACATGCGACCGAACCGACCGGTCACCGCGATTCTGTGCGCGGCGGCACTCGCGATGACCGCCGCCGCCTGCGGCCCCGGCGACGGGGAGGCCGGCGGAGACGCCAAGCCCACCGTGGCGGCGAGCCTCCCGACCGGAGCCGACGGGACCATCAAGATCCCGGACCAGCTCAAGGACAAGCTCAAGGAGCACGGTTTCGACCTGGAGAAGTGGCGGGGAGGTGAGTGGAAGAACTGGAAGAAGGAGGACTGGCTCCGCGAGGCGGGCGACTACATCAACCCGATCATCGAGGGCCTGTGGGACCCGGACCGCATGCGCGAGGCCGACAAGACCCCGCAGCCTCCGGCCATCGACCCGGACGCCGGCAAGGACCAGGGCGTCACCGACCCCACCCCGGCGCCGGTGACGGCGAAGGCGGCGGGCACGCCGTACCACACGAGCGTCCCGGTGTCGGGCAAGGTGTTCTTCGACGGCCCCGAGGGCTCGATGGTCTGCTCGGCCACCGTGGTCAAGGACCCCGCCCACCCGGGCAAGTCGAACATGGTCTGGACGGCCGGCCACTGCGTGCACGCGGGCAAGGCGGGCGGCTGGTACCGCAACATCGCCTTCGTCCCCTCCTACAACAACCAGGGCAAGCCGGCCGCGCAGCTCAAGGGCGCGCCGCGGCAGGAGGTGGCCCCGTACGGCGTGTGGTGGAGCGACTGGGCGCAGACCTCCGACCAGTGGATCGCGTCGGGCGGTCCGACGGGCGGCGCGGGGGCCCCGTACGACTTCGCGGTGCTGCACGTGACCCCGGAGAAGAGCACGGGCAAGTCGCTGGAGGAGACGGTCGGCGCGGCGCTCCCGGTGGAGTTCAACGCCCCGGCGGTGCCGAAGGTCGCGTCCATCACGGCGACGGGCTACCCGGCGGCGGCCCCGTTCGACGGCCAGAAGGCGTTCCAGTGCACGGACAAGCCGGGCCGGCTGACGCTGAAGGCGAACGACCCGGTGATGTACCGGATCGGCTGCACGATGACGGGCGGCTCCTCCGGCGGCGGCTGGGTGGCCGCGGGCAGTGACGGCAAGCCGGCGCTGGTGTCCAACACCTCGATCGGCCCGGCGAAGGCGGGTTGGCTGGCCGGACCGCGGCTCGGCCCGGAGGCCAAGGGGATCTACGACGCCGTGAGCGCCAAGTTCAAGAAGTAGGCGAAGGACAAAGGGCAAAGGCAAAGGGCCCCCTGCTGCTGCAGGGGGCCCTCGGCGTGTGCGCCCGGTGTTCCGTCCGGCGCTGCCGCTCGGCGTTACCGCTCGCGGTTACCGTCCGCCGTTACCGCTCGGCCGGTACGAACGCGGCCAGTTCCGCCGCCAGTTCCGGGTGGACCCGGGCCTTGAGCAGGGTGCCCTCCGGGGTGTGCTCCTCGGAGATCACCTCGCCCTCGGCGTGCGTACGGGCCACCAGCGAGCCGTGCGTGTACGGCACGAGCACCTCCACCTCGACCGCGGGCCGCGGCAGTTCGGCGTCGATGAGCCGCAGGAGCTCCTCGATGCCGTGCCCGGTACGCGCCGAGACGGCGATGGAGTGCCGCTCGATCCGCAGCAGCCGCTGCAGGACGAGCGGGTCCGCGGCGTCGGCCTTGTTGACGACCACGATCTCGGGGACGTCGACCGCGCCGACCTCCCGGATGACCTCGCGGACGGCCGCGAGCTGCTCCTCCGGGGCTGGGTGCGAGCCGTCCACGATGTGCAGGATGAGGTCGGAGTCGCCGACCTCCTCCATCGTGGAGCGGAACGCCTCGACCAGGTGGTGGGGCAGGTGCCGGACGAAGCCGACGGTGTCCGCCAGGGTGTAGATCCGGCCGCTGGGCGTCTCGGCCCGGCGCACGGTCGGGTCGAGGGTGGCGAACAGGGCGTTCTCCACCAGCACGCCCGCGCCCGTGAGGCGGTTGAGCAGCGAGGACTTGCCGGCGTTGGTGTAGCCGGCGATGGCGACCGAGGGCACCTTGTTGCGGCGCCGCTCCTGCCGCTTGATGTCGCGGCCGGTCTTCATCTCCGCGATCTCCCGGCGCATCTTCGCCATCTTCTCGCGGATCCGGCGCCGGTCCGTCTCGATCTTGGTCTCACCGGGGCCGCGGGTGGCCATGCCGCCACCGCCGCCGCCACCCATCTGCCGGGACAGCGACTGGCCCCAGCCGCGCAGGCGCGGCAGCATGTACTGCATCTGCGCCAGGGCGACCTGTGCCTTGCCCTCTCGGGACTTGGCGTGCTGGGCGAAGATGTCGAGGATCAGGGCGGTCCGGTCGACCACCTTGACCTTGACGACGTCCTCGAGGGCGATGAGCTGGCCGGGGCTGAGCTCGCCGTCGCAGACGACGGTGTCGGCTCCGGTCTCCACCACGATGTCGCGCAGCTCGCGCGCCTTGCCGGAGCCGATGAAGGTGGCCGGGTCCGGCTTGTCGCGGCGCTGGATGACGCCGTCGAGGACGAGGGCGCCCGCGGTCTCGGCGAGGGCGGCGAGCTCCGCGAGGGAGTTCTCGGCGTCCTGCACCGTGCCGGAGGTCCACACGCCGACGAGCACCACGCGCTCCAGGCGCAGCTGGCGGTACTCGACCTCGGTGACGTCCTCGAGCTCGGTGGACAGACCGGCGACGCGGCGCAGCGCGGCACGCTCCGAGCGGTCGAACTGGTCGCCGTCACGGTCTCCGTCGATCTCGTAGCTCCAGGCGACGTCCTCTTCCATCAGGGCGTCGGCCCGAAGGCTCTCGGTGAAGCTCTGCGAGTCGCGCACGTCCTGCTCCTGTGCGTCCCGCGCGTCCTGGGAAGGGGAAGAAGAGGAGGTCATTGGATCCTTACGTCGTTGCGTCGATGTAGGTCGGTGCGCCCGCGGCAGCGGGTGCCGGGCCACAGTACGCGGCCGGGGCGTCGGCCCTGGCCACGGCCTCCGGCCAAGGGGGCTCGCACTGTCACGTCCAACGTGTCGCGCCGCCGGGAGATTCCCTGCGGCGTGCGGCCGGCCCTGTTGATGGTGGCATGCCCGTTCCCCGGGGGTCACATGCTTTTCGGGCCGCCCCATTCGGGGTGCCCGGGCATCGCCGGGGTGGTCTTCCCGTACAGCCAGGGCTTCAGGAAGGGCCCGAGGTCGCGTCCGGCCTCCGCCGAGGCCAGGCGAACGAAGTCCTCGGTGCCGGCGGTGCCGTCCTTGTACTCGGCCACCCAGCGCCGCTCCAGCCGGTCGAAGGCGGGGGCGCCGATCTCCTGCCGCAGGGCGTAGAGCACCAGGGCGGCGCCGTCGTAGACCACGGGCCGGAACAGGCCGATCTTCTCGCCGGGGGCGGCTGGCTTCGGGGCGGCCGGGGGTCCGCCGGCCGCCCGCCACTGGTCGGAGCGCTGGTACGCCTCGCGCATGCGCCGCTCCAGGGAGTACTTTCCGAGGCCGTCGGCGTACAGGGCCTCGTACCAGGTGGCGTGCCCCTCGTTGAGCCACAGGTCGGACCAGGTCCGCGGGGTGACGCTGTCGCCGAACCACTGGTGGGCGAGCTCGTGGACCATGACGGCGTCGACGTACCACTCGGGGTAGCCGTCCCCGCCGAACAGGCCGCTCTCGAAGAGGGAGAGGGTCTGCGTCTCCAGCTCGAAGCCGGTCTTCGCCTTGGCGATCAGCACCCCGTAGTTCTCGAAGGGGTAGCGGCCGACGCGCTGCTCCATCCACTCCACGTGCCCCGCGGTCTTCTTCAGCCAGGGCTCCAGCCGCGCCCGGTCCGCAGCGGGCACCACGTGGCGCAGCGGCAGCCCGTGCGGTCCGGTACCGCCGACGACGGCCGAGTCGCCGATGGAGACCTGGGCGAGCTCGGTGGCCATGGGGTGCAGGGTGCGGTACGTCCACGTGGTCGCGGCGCCCGCCCTGCGCAGCGGCAGCGCCCCGGCCACACCGTTGGCGACGGCCGTCGTGCCGGCCGGGGCGGTGATCCGGAAGGTGAAGTACGCCTTGTCGGCGGGGTGGTCGTTGCACGGGAAGACGCGGTGGGCGGCGTCGGCCTGGTTGGCCATGGCGAGGCCGTCGTCGGTGGGCACCCAGCCGCCGTCGGCGATGCCGCGCGGGTCACTGGTGTGCCGGATGGTGACGTGCAGCGGGCCGCTCGGTACCACCGGGGTCGCGGGGGTGAGGACCAGGTCCTCCCCGACGGTCTCGAAGGTGGCGGGCACCCCGTTGACCTCGGCGGACGCCACCGTTCCGTGGGTGAAGTCCAGGTTGATCCGCTCCAGCGGCTCCAGGGCCCGGGCGTCGATCACGGTGATCGCCTCGAGGGGGCTCAGGTTGTCCTTGTACGTGAGGGACAGGTCGTACGAGAGGACGTCGTACCCGGGGTTCCCCAGCTGCGGGAACAGGGGGTCGCCGATGCCCAGCGGCTTCGGCGGGGGCAGCACGGCGGCGACGAGGGTGAGGGAGGCCGCGGCGAGCAGGGCGGCGCGCAGGCGCGGGGAGGAGAGCTGCATTCCCCACCGCATACCAGCGCCCGCCGCGCGCCCGGGTACGGCGCGCGACGGGTCCACCCGAACGGGACCCCGCGGCGGGCTACGCCTGACGGCCGCGTGAGCCGGGGCCGCCGCGTGAGCCAGGGCCGCCGGGCGGGCCGAGCGGGTCGGGCGCGCCGCCGAGCGGGTCAGGCGCGGCTGACGTCGTACACGCCGGGTACGTCGCGCATGGCCCGCATGAGCGCCGGGAGGCCCGCCGCGTCGGGGAGCTGGAGGGTGTAGGTGTGCCGGACGCGCTGTTCAACGGGGGGTTCCACGGTCGCGGAGACGACCTCGACGCCCTGGCGGGCGATGGCCTCGGTGAGGTCGGCCAGCAGGTGGGGGCGGCCGAACGATTCGGCGAGCAGGGTGACCCGGCAGTCCGCGGTGGCCCGCCAGTGCACGGCGACGGAGGTGCGCCCCAGGGACCGCATCTGGGCGACGGCCGCGCACTCGACGCGGTGGACGGTGACGGCCCCGCCCCGCACCACGAACCCGGCGACGACATCCGGGGGCACCGGGGTGCAGCAGCCGGCCAGCCGGACGGGGGCGTCGGGCAGGTCGGCGACGGCGTTGGCGCCCCCGCCCCGGGCCCCGACCACGGACAGCGGGGCCCGGGCGGGGGTGGTGGTGGGCTTGGGGCCGTCGGGATGGCTTTCGAGCCAGCTGCTGATGGCGATCCGCGCGGCCTGGGTCCTGGCGTGGTCCAGCCAGTCGGCGGCGGGTCCGGAGGAGGAGTCCTGGGCGAGGAGCAGCTGGACGGTGTCGCCGTCGGACAGCCGTGAGCCCAGGGAGGTGAGGCGCCCGTTGACCCGGGCGCCGATACAGCCGTGGGCGGCTTCGCCGTACTGGGCGTAGGCGGCGTCGATGCAGCTGGCGCCGGCGGGCAGGCCCAGGGTGCCGCCGTCGGCGCGGAAGACGGTGATCTCCCGGTCCTGGGCCAGTTCGGCGCGCAGGCCGCTCCAGAAGGTGTCGGGGTCGGGTGCGGAGCGCTGCCAGTCGAGCAGCCGGGCCAGCCAGCCGGGCCGGGTGGGGTCGACCCGTTCCTCGTCGCCGTCGGCGGCCTCGGCGGCGGCGGAGGCAGCGGAGGCAGAGCCGGTGGCAGTCGCAGCGGCGGCGGCCGCGGTCGCGTACGGGTTGCCGAGCGCGACCACGCCGGCCTCGGCGACCCGGTGCATCTGCCGGGTGCGGACGATGACCTCGGCCACGTACCCCTCCGGCGTGGCGACGGCCGTGTGCAGCGACTGGTAGAGGTTGAACTTGGGGGCGGCGATGAAGTCCTTGAACTCCGAGACGACCGGGGTGAAGCAGGTGTGCAGCTCCCCCAGCACCCCGTAGCAGTCGGCGTTCTCGCCGACGAGGACGAGGATGCGGCCGAAGTCGGAGCCGCGGAGCTCGCCGCGTTTGAGGGCGACGCGGTGCACGGAGACGAAGTGCCGGGGCCGTACCTGCACCTCGGCGGCGATCCCGGCGTCGCGCAGGACGGCGCGTACGGAGTCGGCGATGCCGGGCAGCGGGTCACTCTCCCCGGCGTGGGCGGCGATGAGGGCGCGGGTGTGCTCGTACTCCTCGGGGTGCAGGATCGCGAAGACGAGGTCTTCCAGCTCGGTCTTGAGGGCCTGGACGCCGAGGCGTTCGGCGAGCGGGATGAGGACGTCGCGGGTGACCTTGGCGATCCGCGCCTGTTTCTCCGGGCGCATCACGCCGAGGGTGCGCATGTTGTGCAGCCGGTCGGCGAGTTTGATGGACATCACGCGGACGTCGTTGCCGGTGGCGACGAGCATCTTGCGGAAGGTCTCGGGTTCGGCGGCAGCCCCGTAGTCGATCTTCTCGACCTTGGTGACGCCGTCGACGATGAAGGCGACCTCGTCGCCGAACTCGGCCCGGACCTGATCGAGGGTCACCTCGGTGTCCTCGACGGTGTCGTGGAGCAGAGAGGCCGTCAAGGTGGTGGTCTCGGCGCCGAGTTCGGCGAGGATCAGGGTGACGGCGAGCGGGTGTGTGATGTACGGCTCACCGCTCTTGCGCATCTGGCCGCGGTGCGAGGTCTCCGCGAGCAGGTACGCGCGGCGCAGGACGGACAGGTCCGCGTCCGGGTGGTGGGCGCGGTGCGCCTCGGCGACGTGGCCGATGGCGTCGGGGAGCCGGTCCCGGGGCGTGGGCCCGAGGAGGGCCGCACGCCCGAGTCGGCGCAGGTCAATGCGGGTCCGGCCCCGTCTGCGGAGTTCGGGGCGCGCTTCGGGTCGTGCTTCGGGGTTCGTGGCCTCTGCACTCATGGGCACCTCCGGCGGCTTCTACCGGCTGCGGCGGGCATGGGGTGAAGCCCTCAGGGCCGGTGTCTGATGCTACCGACCCCACCACGTGGCGCAGTCCACCTCTCGCCGAGCGTGAAACGGATCACCCATGAGAGGGAACCTTCAGGCGAAAGCCGTTTCGGTGAGCCAGGAGGGGTCGAACTCGCCCGCCGCGACGATCACGGCCGGCCCGGTCATGTCGATCCGGCCGTCGGGGTGTTCGGTGATGACGAGGGTACCGCCGGGGAGGTCCACGGTGTACGTGACGGGCTCTCCGGTGACGGAGGGGTCGGCGCCGTCGCGGCGGATGGCGGCCACGGCGACGGCACAGGCGCCGGTGCCGCAGGAGCGGGTCTCGCCGGAGCCGCGCTCGTGGACGCGCATGGCGACGTGGCGGGGGCCGCGGTCGACGACGAACTCCACGTTCACGCCGGTCGGGTAGACCTCGGCGGGGTGGTACGGCGGGGGTTCGAACAGGTTGCCCGCGTGGTCGAGGCTCTCGACGAACGCGACGGCGTGCGGGTTGCCCATGTTCACGTTGCGGGCGGGCCAGGCGCGGTCGCCGACGACCACGGTGACCTGCTCCTCGGGCAGGACGGCGCGGCCCATGGAGACGGTGACGTCGCCGCTCTTGTCGAGGTGGACCCGCTTGATGCCGCCGCGGGTGGCGACGGCGAGGTCGCCGGGCTCGACGTGGCCGGCGTACTGGAGGTAGCGGGCGAAGACGCGGACGCCGTTGCCGCACATCTCGGCGACAGAGCCGTCGCTGTTGCGGTAGTCCATGAACCACTCGGCCTCGTCGGCCATGTGCGCCGCCTCGGGGTGGGCGGCGGAGCGGACGACGTGCAGCACTCCGTCCGCGCCGATGCCGGCGCGCCGGTCGCACAGCCGGGCGACGGCGGCCGCGGGCAGCCCGACGGTGTTGTCCGGGTCCGGGACGATCACGAAGTCGTTCTCGGTGCCGTGGCCCTTGAGGAAGGAGAGGCTCGTCTGCGTCACGCGCCCCATGGTACCGAGCGGGCCTTCGCGCAGGTCGGCGGTGTCCGGGGCGTGGACGCGGGCGTCGCCCGGGCGGCGCAGGGGCCACCGCGAACGCGGGGGGGGGGGGGGGTCGGCGGTGAGCACCCGGCGGGGACTACCGGAGCCGGGCCACCCGGTACACGGCCAGGCCTACGACGACCAGCGCGACCAGGGCGTACAGCGCGGCCATGCGCCAGTCGGGGCGGCGGCCGCTGCCGCGGGGCGGGAGCCCGGGCCAGGTGTAGCCGACGCGCCGCGCGGCCATCATCCCCCAGCCGCCGGCGCAGGCGCAGATCAGGAAGCCGAGCATGGCGACCACGGCTCCGCCGTCACCGAACTCGAAGGCGAGCGGGAAGGCGAACATCAGGGAGCCGGCGGCGGCCAGCATCACGATCGGGGCGATCTGCCAGATCCGCAGCCGGCGCTGCGGGCGCAGCTCGACCTCGAACTCGGGACCGGCGGGGACCTCGCCGTCGGCGGGGTCGGGGACGTCCGGACCGTCGGAGGTCAGCCGGGCCGGGTCCGCGGGCAGGCCGAGCTCGTCGGGCACGGGCGTCTCGCCGAGAAGCGTCGGGTCCGCTTCCCGCTTCGTCCCGTCCCGGCCGGTGTCACGAGGGCCGGCCTCCATCGCCACGCGCCCTCCCCACTCGGACTCCGTTGCCGCCGTTCACCGCTGGTGACCACACCTGCGGAATTTGATGATGGCACGGCCCGGGGCCCCGAACGGGCGCGCGGGGCGTCCCGATGCCATGACGTGATCAGGCTGTAACCGCTCGTTCGACCAACGACTGCGCAAGCCCGGGGAGTTCCCTGCGGTCGGCGGCCGCCCCGCTGAGCCAGTGCACGCGGGGGTCGCGGCGGAACCAGGAGTCCTGGCGGCGGGCGAAGCGCTTGGTGGCGCGGACGGTCTCGGCCCGGGCCTCGTCCTCGGTGCACTCCCCGGCGAGGGCGGCCAGCACCTGCTGGTAGCCGAGCGCCCTGGACGCGGTGATTCCGTCGCGCAGGCCGCGGGCCTCCAGCGCGCGGACCTCGTCGACCAGGCCGGCCTCCCACATGCGGTCCACGCGCAGCGCGATCCGCTCGTCGAGCTCGGGCCGGGAGACGTCGACGCCGATCTGGACGGTGTCGTACACCGACTCGTGGCCGGGCAGGTTGGCGGTGAAGGGCTTCCCGGTGATCTCGATGACCTCCAGGGCGCGGACGATGCGGCGGCCGTTGCCGGGCAGGATCGCCTCGGCGGCGGCCGGGTCCGCGGCGGCGAGGCGCAGGTGCAGGGCTCCGGGGCCGCGCTCGGCGAGCTCCTCCTCCAGCCGGGCGCGGACCTCGGGGTCGGTGCCGGGGAACTCCATGGCGTCGAGGGCGCCGCGGACGTACAGGCCGGATCCGCCGACGAGGACCGGCGTACGGCCCTGGGCGAGCAGCTCGTCGATTTCGGCGCGGGCCAGGCGCTGGTACTCGGCGACGCTGGCGGTCTCGGTCACGTCCCAGATGTCGAGGAGGTGGTGCGGGATCCCGCCCTGCTCCTCGGTCGTCAGCTTGGCGGTGCCGATGTCCATCCCCCGGTACAGCTGCATGGAGTCGGCGTTGACGACCTCGCCGTCGAAATGGCGGGCCAGGGCTACGCCCAGATCTGACTTTCCGGCCGCGGTGGGGCCGACGACGGCGATGACCCGCGGGGCGGGGGATGCGTTCCTCACTGCCCCAGTCTCGCAAACACTCCGGCATGCACCCGATCGAGTTACGTGACGGGGCGGCGGCACCGTCGTTGCCCTGGCGGGGTTCCGCCCGGCGTGCGCCCGGCGCAGGCAGGGCCGGACCGGGCGGAACTTCACCCGCACGAGTAACGTTATGGGAGTAGACATGGGCGTTTTTGATCGGCTTTTTCGTCGTAAGGCCGCTGCTGCGACCGACGAGGTCGCGGCGGAGGGCGTGACGGCGGAGAAGCAGTCCGAGGAGTCCGGGGTGGCCGCCGACGGGGCGGCCGGGACCGGGGCCGAGCCGGCGGCCGCCGGGGCTCCGGCGGCGGAGGCCGTCGAGATCCCGAAGCAGCAGTCGGCGGAGGCCGCCGCGGACAGCGAGGCCGGGGAGAGCGCCCGCACGTAGCCACCGCCACGGGAAGGTGACCCATGGGCCTGCTGGACACTCTGAAGGCCAAGCTCGAGCCGGCGAAGGAGAAGGTCGAACACCTCGCGCAGCAGCACGAGGGCAGCATCGGCGAGCGGCTGGACAAGGTCGCCAAGGCCGTGGACTCCAAGACGCACGGCAAGTACAGCGACCGGATCTCGAGCGGCACGGGCAAGGCGAAGGACGCCCTGGGCAAGATCGCGCACAAGGACGCCCCCGGCGGGCCGACGCCGCCGCCGGCTTCCTGACGCGGTTCACGGCAAGGGGCGCGGGCCGAGCGGGCCCGCGCCCCTTGCCGTGCCTGCGTTTTGGCGGCCTGTGTCCGGCGGCTCAGGACCAGGCGGCGACGAAGTAGCCCACCCCGTACGGGGCGGCCTCGTACAGCAGCCGCCCGTCCAGGCCCGCGCCCTCGGCGGCGCCGGCCAGCACCTGCCACGGGGCCCGGCCGGCGGCCTGGAGCTCGCGGGCCAGACCGGGGTCGAGCGCGGCGAGACCGGCCGTGTCGGCGGCCGCGAGGGCGCGCCCGGCGGCGGCGTCGAAGTCGGCGGCGCGCTCGTCGAGGTAGCCGGGGGCCTTGAGGGTGCGGCAGGCGCTGCCGTCGCCCATGACGAGGAGGGCGACGCGCTCCTCGCGCGCGGCGAGGCGGCGGCCGGCCTCCAGGCACTGTGCGGGGGCGAGGTCCGCGGCCACGGCCAGGCCTTCGAGCGGGGCGGCGCCCCAGCGGGCGTGCTCGAGCAGCCAGGCGCCGACGGCGAGCGGTGCGGGCAGGGTGCGGGGCCCCGCCCCGTCCCCGTCACCGCGCCCCAGTCGGACGTCGGCCGCGACGCCGAAGCCGCGGAAGCTGCCGGGGGTGCCCTGGGGGTAGGGGCCGGCGGCGTCCGGGGTGTCGGCGGCGCCGACGACGACCAGCAGGTCGGGGCGGGAGGCGGCGAGTACCGCGAGGGCGTCGGAGCAGGCGGTACGGGCGTCGCCGAGTTCGGCGGCGGCCCCTGCGGCGACCTCGGGCACGAGCAGTGGCGGGGCGGGGCAGACGGCAGCGGCTACGAGCATGCCCCGACCCTATCCGCCGCCCCCGCCCCGGGCCCCGCCCGGACCCCGCGCCTCAAACGCCGGCGGGGCTGGATGTGCTGGACCCCGGTCCCGGGCGTCGCCGGAGGCGGAGCGACGGTGCTGCCGCCCACACGTCCTCGGCGCCCGCCTTCTGGGCATTCCAGCCTCGCCGGCGTTTGAGGCGCGGGTTTGGGGCGGAGCCCCGAGAAACCCGGCTCCGCCGGGCACCGGGCTCCGCCC